>CABQCM010000001.1 GCA_902462665.1 uncultured Oscillospiraceae bacterium
GCCGAGAGACCTTGCTCAAGGAAGCTCTGCTTCCCATCGGGGAGGACTACGACTATATTTTCATCGACTGCCCGCCATCGCTTGGCTTTTTGACCATCAACGCTTTGGTGGCAGCCGACACTCTGCTGGTGCCGGTGCAGTGTGAATATTACGCGCTGGAGGGACTTTCCCAGCTTATGATGAGCGTGCGGCAGGTCAAACGGCTGTACAATCCCCATCTGGATATGGAAGGGGTGCTTTTGACCATGTTTGACGGCCGCCTTAATTTGACCCAGCAGGTGGTGCAGGAAATTAAGCGGTTTTTCCCCCGCAAGGTCTTTTCGACGACCATTCCGCGCACCGTGCGCTTGTCCGAAGCGCCGAGTTTTGGTCAGCCGGTGCTTTATTACGACCGGCGCAATAAGGGAACAGAGGCGTATCTGAGCCTGGCCCAGGAAATTATCAGGAATCACAGCGGGAGGTAATCGGATTATGGCAGCAAAAAAAGGAGGATTGGGGAAAGGGCTGGAAGCGCTCTTTACCGAAAACGGAACGGACAGTGGGGAAATGGAGCTGCGCTTGTCCGAAATTGAACCAAACCGTACTCAGCCCCGTAAGGAATTTGAGGAATCGGCGTTGCAAGACTTGGCCGACAGTATCGCAAAACACGGTGTGCTTCAGCCCATCCTGGTGCGGCCGCTGCCGGCCGGGGGCTATCAGATTGTGGCGGGCGAGCGCCGCTGGCGGGCTTCCCGTCTGGCCGGGCTGGACAAGGTGCCGGTGGTTGTGCGGGATATGCCCGATTCCGAAGCGATGGAAATCGCCCTGATTGAAAACCTGCAGCGGGAAGACCTTAATCCGATGGAAGAGGCAGAGGGGTATCGGGTGCTGATGGAGCAGTTTTCCATGACGCAGGACGAAGTAGCCTCCCGGCTTGGAAAGTCACGCCCCTTTATTGCCAACGCGGTGCGGCTGCTTGGTCTGCCCGCCCCCATTCAGGAGGAGGTGCGCGCCGGAAATCTGTCTGCCGGGCATGCGCGAACTCTGCTGGCCTTTGCCGATCCGGCCGAGCAGAAAAAGGCGGCCCGTCTGGCATTGGATGGAGCGACGGTGCGCCAGCTCGAGCGTATGGCGAAAACAGGCAAAGCCGATTTGCCCAAACCGCGCGCAAAGTCCCGCGACGTGTATTTTGACGAAGTGGAGCTGGCCTTGAGCCAGGCTCTGGGCAGCAAGGTGCGGGTAATACAAGGAAGCAAAAAGCACCTGCTGGAAATTGAGTTTTACTCCAAAGAGGAGCTTAGCCGTCTGGCCAACCGTTTGGCCGGGGAATCGGAATAGAATAAAAAGCCCCGTCACGGCCCAAAAGCGGAGAGCCGACCGGGCGAGAGGGCTTACGCCAACCGTTGCCTGAGGAAACGTTTCACGTGAAACATTTTTGTCGGATTCCTTTGCAGGCAAGCAACAGTGAGGATGAAATAATATGTTGGATAGGAAAGCAAATCGAAACCGTTTCAAAGCAATTCGCACGGCGCGCGACCGCAGCTGTGCCATTGGGTGAGCGCCATGGCGTGGTTGGAGGAAAACGGCGCGATCTGCCGGGAAGAATACGAAGTAAAGACCTACGACTGTACCCCACGCAGGACAATGAGCGTCACCGCCCTGCTGCGCTGGGCGGCCGAGCTGGCGGATGTGCATTTGGGGAAGTTTGACCTTTCGTATGAGCAGCTCAACCGCATGGGCATGGTGTTTCTGCTCACAGCGGTGGAGGTGCGCATTCAGCGTCTGCCCGCTATGCGGGAGAGGGGAACGATCTCTACCTGGCACCGGGGAACCGACCGGGTGCGGTTTCTGCGCGATACCGAGCTGTGCGACGCGCAGGGCAACCGTCTGGCAACCTGCGCCAGCGAATGGGTACTGGTCGATCCCGAGAATCATAAAATCAAGCGGCCAAGCTGTTTTCCCGAGTTTGAGCGGGTGCCCATGCGCGATTGCGGCCCGTTGAGCGAGGTGCCGGCTTTGCGTCTGCCTGCCGACATGACCTTGGCGGGGGAGCGCCGGGTAAATTACGCCGACCTTGACTACAACGGGCATCTCAACAACACCAAGTATGCCGACATCCTTAGCGATTGGGTTCCCGGCGGATTGCAGGACGGGTATTTCACCCGGGTTCGCATTGACTTCCAAGGCGAAGCCAAGCAGGGGGAAGTGCTTCGTATCTCCACGGCAGTGGATGGCGAACAGCGGTATGTCAGCGCCGTGCACGAGCGAGGTAAGTGTTTTTCCGCCGTGTGTGAGATTGAATAAGGTCAGTATAGGGCAAGCAGATGGCAGCGGTGAGAATCGGGGGTACGGAGTATGAGCCGCTTTCAGTGAAACCATCCGGCTATAGCGCGCCGCAAGGCGGTAGTTTTGACTGCCGATCGCGTTGCCGTTCCTGGAAAAGCGATATCTTTTTGTCTTTCGGCGCCTTGCGACTACCAAAGCGACACGGTCTTTGGGGCAAAGATTGTTTGCGCAGAGCTGGAATGTGCTAGGAAAGCGCGCGATACAGCCAGACGGCGCATGGCGAAGCAGCGTAATACCCCCGACGCTCCCAGGCTTTCGCGTAAAACGCATCGTACCTGGATTGTTTCGCCGATCCAAAAGTGAGAAAATTGTTTCACGTGAAACGAGTCGAAATCCCGGAGCGGTTGGGTCTCTCCCTCCGTCCGGGCTATTTTGAGCAAACTGGCGGGGATTTGTTCGGAGTTTTCCGATTTCACAGCCGCCGAAGGCAAACCACAGAGAGGAAGCGTAACATTGGACTATTTTGCAGGGGAGGCCGACGTGCTGGTCATCGGCGCGGGGCACGCGGGCATTGAGGCCGCCTTGGCCGCAGCGAGGCTGGGATGCCGCACGCTGGTATTTACCATTAATATGGATTGGGTCGGCAATCTGCCCTGCAATCCCTCCATCGGCGGTACGGCCAAAGGACATCTGGTCTGTGAAATCGACGCGCTGGGCGGGGAGATGGGCCGCGCGGCCGACGCGGCCACCATTCAATCGCGCATGCTCAACCGGGGCAAGGGCCCTGCGGTGCATTCCCTGCGGGCCCAGATTGACCGGCGGGCCTACAGCGGCTATATGAAGTACGCGCTGGAGCGGCAGGAAAATCTGCTGGTCAAGCAGGCGGAAGTGGTCGATTTGCAGCGGGATGGCGACGGCTGGCGGATACTTACCCATCTGGGGGCAATTTATCGTGCCAAGACGGTCGTCATTGCCACCGGTACCTTTTTGGGTGGCCGGATTTACGTCGGGGAATGCTCCTTTGCCAGCGGCCCCGACGGCATGTTTGCCGCCACTCGCCTAGGAGAGGCAGTGCGCGCGCTTGGGCTGCCCATCCGCCGGTTCAAAACCGGCACTCCCGCCCGAGTTCTGCGGCGTTCCATCGAATTTTCTGCTCTGGAGGTGCAGCCGGGGGATGAGCCGGCCGTTCCTTTTTCCTTTGATACCCAGACGCCGCCCGAAAATAAAGTGGTTTGCCACATTAGCTGGACGAACGAGCGCACGAAGGAAATTATTTTAAACAATCTCGACCGTTCTCCCCTCTTTTCGGGCCGCATTGAAGGGGTCGGCCCCCGCTATTGCCCGAGCATTGAGGACAAGGTGGTGCGCTTCGCCGATAAGGAGCGGCATCAGCTTTTTCTGGAGCCGTGCGGGTTAGAGACCGATGAGATTTATCTGCAGGGTATGTCCTCCTCTCTGCCCGAGGATGTACAAATTGCCTTTTATCGCACCATTCCCGGTCTGGAGCGGGTGGAATTGACCCGCAACGCCTATGCCATTGAATACGACTGCGTCGATCCCCTGGCGCTCGACGGCTCGCTGGAGGCCAAGGATTTCCCAGGGCTTTACGGCGCGGGGCAGTTCAACGGCTCCTCCGGCTATGAGGAGGCGGCCGCCCAGGGGCTGATTGCCGGAATCAACGCCGCCCGCAGGGTGCAGGGCAAGGAGCCGTATGTCCCCTCTCGCGCTGATTCCTACATCGGCACGCTCATCGACGATTTGGTGACCAAGGGCTGCTCCGATCCTTACCGTATGATGACCTCCCGCTCGGAATACCGGCTGGTTCTGCGGCAGGATAACGCCGCCGAGCGGCTATTGCCGGTGGGATATGAGCTGGGGCTCAATTCCCGCAAACGGCTGGAGCGCCTTCAAGCGCAGCTCGAGGCCAAACGGGCCGAGCTAGAGCGGGTAAGCCGGTGCGTGCTCACCGGGGGAGAGCAGCTCAACCGGATTCTTACCGAGCGGGGAACCTCCCCCATAACGGGAGGCGCGCGCCTGAGCGAGCTGCTTCGCCGGCCGCAGCTCAGCTATGACGCGCTCGCGCCGGTGGATACCGGCCGTCCGGCTTCTCTGAGCCGCCGCACCATGGAGCAGGTTGAGACCGAGCTGAAATACGAGGGCTATATCGCCCGTCAGATGGCCCAAATCCGAGAGCTGCAGCGGCTAGAGAATCGCCGCCTGCCCGCAAATGTGGACTATGCCTCCATCACCGGCCTGCGGCTGGAGGCGCGTGAAAAGCTGCAGCGGGTGGCTCCCCGCAGCATCGGCCAGGCCGGTCGCATTTCAGGGGTCAGCCCGGCCGACCTTTCGGTGCTGCTCATCTGGCTGGAAAAACAATCGCATGCGCAATAGAAGGCTGGGAGAATGCCGGTTTTTTTCGGGAGGTTTCGCCCTTTCTGTGCGACGATTGCACCCTGTTTTCAGGAAGTCATCCAAAACACGCTGGTTTGGTCATTGCTGTGCTAAAAATACGGGGAATTTGATTGGATTCCTGCTCTTTGATCTTGCACTATGTCCAGTCATCACATTCTAGTCGCCACGCAGTGTTTTCAAATTGTTCCTTCTTTAGAGACGTTGCCTGAAGATGATATGTTGTATGCTCTTTTCTCCCTCGGTCAAACCGGGGGATTTTTTATGCTGATACGCGCGGCCGAAAAGGTTTGACGATTTTGCATTGGAATTCTACAAAAACATAAAAAGTATGATGTTAGTAAATGAAAAAGTTGACATTTTCTGAATCTGGAATATAATAAAAACGAAATATGATTGAATAGAGAGGTGGTGAAGCGGTTTCATTTTTGCGGTCTCAGAAAAAGGAAAAATAACAAGGAGGAAAAATGAAAAGACGGTCAAAAGGAAGAGCCATTGTTTTGCTGCTCGTTTTAACCATTGGTATTCCTCTGTTCCCAGCGAGCGCCGCGATTGAGGAGAACGCGGTGAATAAAATTGATTCGCAGTTGTGGAAGGCCATGGACGATTTGTCCGCAGGGGAAAAGCTCCCCGTCTATCTCTGGACACAGGATGTTGACCACGGGCAGATCGAGCGGCAGGTGGAAATCCGCAGCGGCTTGACCATTGATAACATTCAGCTGGATACCAAAAAACAACTCGATATCGACGCCGTGGATCTTAGCTTCACCGAGACCAACGATTTGGTCAAGGCCAACGAGCAGATGGACGCTGCTTTGGAGAAAACCGAAGCAATTCGGGAGCAAAAGCGCGTGCTGGCCGATACCTACATAGCCGAAAAGCGCAGGGCTTATACGGCGGAATATACCGCTTCCAATAAGAAGCAGCTGCAAGCTTTGAAGGTGCAGGACAGCGACATTCTTTTCCAAAGCCAATATTCCCCCATGGTGGTTGTCAACATGACTGCGGATGAAATTGATGCAGCCGCGCGCGCGAACTCGGTGGTTGCTCTGGGGCTGTGCAAAGAGGCGAAGGTTCAGGATTGTAGCATTGCTTCCTCCATGCAGACGGTGCATGCCGATCAATCGGTGACCATGCTCACCGGCAGCGGGGTCAAGATTGGGCAGATGGAAAGCGGGATACCAAACAATAAGGAGAGCGATCTGCGCGGTAAGGTAGTTACTGTTACCACACAGTATGGCTCCGATGTATCTGTGACCAAGCACGCTACCCACGTTGCTAGAATTTTGCATTCCGTTGCGCCGGATGCTCAAATTTATTCGGTAGGAAATGGAGCAATGATTTCACCGGCCAAATTTTTTTATAATGTAGAAACCCTGCTGGATTTGGGCGTCAGCGTCATTAATATGAGCGCCGGATGGGAACGGCAAAAATACAGCGATAATGATGATTACTGGTACACCATTTATGAGCAATGGCTGGATCATGTCAGCGGCACACACGAGGTGACCTTTGTACAGGGGGCAGGCAATAACGGCATAGGAACTCCCGTGCTTCAGCCTGGTCTGGCGCACAACGTGATTACGGTTGGCGCTGTGGACGATGGAGAAACCGGCAGCGTACTCACAGACGATTGTTTATACTCAGGTTCCTGTTCGGGCAATGGGGGCGATGACGGGTGCGCGAAACCCGATTTGTTGGCGCCGGGGACAAAAGGCTATGAGGAAAAAATATATTATCAGGGAACCAGCTATGCCGCGCCCATCGTGGCGGGCTTGGCGGCGCAAATGATGGAGTATGACAGCTCGCTCAAGGGGCGGGCGCGCCCGGTCAAGGCCATTTTGTCGGCCAGCTGCGACCGCAAGGTCGGCAACAAGAAGGGCGGCAGCGTGGAAACGATGGAGGAGGGCTTGACCGGCGAGCAGGGCGCCGGCGTGGTCAACGCAATGCGCATGTACGCCATCCTTTTGCAGGGAAATTACCTTTCGGGAAACTTATCCAGCAGGAGTTATACGGCTCAGATTTCTCTCAAAGGCCCCTGCAATGTATCGGCAGTCTGGCTGCGGGAAAATGGCGTGTCCAACCATACCAGCGGGGCAGTGTCCACCGCCGCTTATACCAACTGCGATTTGTACTTGTATTCCCCGAGCGGGCAGCAACTCGAATCGCAATTGCGCATGAGCTCTACGGAAATGATTTACCGCAACAGCCTTGCATATGGAACCTATACCGTCCAGCTTTATAAAGAGAGCGGGGATGTGAACAAAACCATTTGGTTTGCCATTGCGTGGTTCGCTTAGACGATACGTCATGTTTGGAAAGGAGCTGGTTGTATGAATATCCTGAAAAAGCTGGTTCGCCCAGCGGCGATGGCAATGTCCCTCGTCTGTCTGGTTGCCGCGGTTGGCTGTCGAAGCCAGTCGGTTCCCTTTGCTCTGGGGGGCATTATCAATACCGGTGTGCCACAGTTCCTATTCTACGCCGGCAGTTCTTTCGACGATTTCTTTGCTGTCGTCATACAAAGCGTTGAGGAGCTGGAAGAGGCTTTTCCATATAACATTGAGGAAAGCCAGCTTGACCCCGAACCCTCCTTTTTCCCTGTGCGTTTGAAAGAAACCTACCGGCAAAAATACTCGGAGGAATTTTTTGAGGAGCACGCCCTTGTCGTGTGCGAAATGTTTCACCAAAGTAGCGATACTTACGATCAGGTCAATCGTCTGACCCGCTCGGAAGACAGTCTGACTGTCGAGTATACGACTATTACACCCGGGGTAATGTCACTCGATTGCGGCGGGCGGGTAATTTTCCTGGAGGTCAAGAAGGCGGACGTGGAAGGAATTGCTGAAATTGTTCCTGAGCAGCATAAAAAGCCCTTGAAGGAATGGGAATCTTACGACGGCGGCGATTGGGAGAAATACGATTATTACGATATCGATACTGGCAAATGGACGAGTTATACCAATCCTCCGTGGTGAACAAACGATTAAAATAGTAGCATAACGCAAACTCTCCGGCTGGGGTGCAGAAGCAACCGAATCCCAGCCGGAGAGTTTTTGGTTTTCTTTGAAAATCGGAAAAGGAATTCTTAATGACAACATATCGAGAATAACACGGGCGCGCACCCCTTCCCGCGGGGCGGCGATTTTGGCCGACTCCAACTAGAAAGGCTTAGTTTTGGACGGTCAAAATCCGCTCGGCATTTTTCAAAAGCAGCCGCTCAGCCTGCTGGCTGGCGCGATTGTATCTACGCCAATCCCCCGGCGAACGGCGCGGCTCAAGCCGTGGAGGGAATTCGCATTGCTCCGGGACGGGGCAGCCGGAATTCAGCCAGCTATACCTTTCGTAGTCGTTTGTCGTCCACAGATATCGGGTTTCATTGCTGCACGAGCAGCTTGAGCTGATACAGTCGCAATCGACGATAAAGTGACGGAATACCTTGTGTACCAGCTCGTTGTGCGCTTGCCTTGCCACCTCGGGGTCGCTGTCGTCGAGCAGCTCCAGCAGATAGGGCACGGCGCTGTCCGACAGCCCGGCCAGAGTTTCCACGTCCAGCCGTTCCAGCGCGCCGCTGCGGTAGGCGGCGACGTTGTATCGGGCGACGGTGGCGTCGATATCGCAATAACTGACCGTCAGCCCAACCAAGCAAAAGGCCAGCACGACGGCTTTCATGTAGGCAAATCGCCTCACCCAGAGCCGAATCCCCGCCGCGATAAACACCAACGCCAAAAATACCATAAAGCAGGAGGTCATCATCCGCCGCCGGGTCATGCCGTAGCCGTCGATATACAAAAACATCTTGGACAAAGCGGTGCCGATGAGCACGATCGTAAACAGGCACAAAAAGGAGCCGAGAAGCTTGGTCACAAGGGGAATACGGCCCTCCTGCTTGTGCACAAGCACCATGGATAGAAACAGGATTCCCAGATTAATGGCGGCGATGGCGCACATTTCAAAGAAGCCGCGGCGAGCGTAGTCGCAGGCGGTTTGCTCGTAGCCCTGCGGCAGCAGCCCTCCAAAGGCGGAGAAGAAATAGGCCGTCTGGGTCAGCAGATAAACCAGATAGACCAGCGAGAGCGCCGACAGAAAGGCTTGTATAATCATAGGGTCGATGCGTCCGTCCGCCGCCCCGTTGGTGCGCGCGGTGCGGCAGGGCAGCTTCTTTTTCCATGCAAACAACAGGGAGAACAGCAACACAAAGAGCAAAGCGCCCAGAATAAGCCGCCCCACAAGCCCAGGAGCGTCGAACGACAGGTGGGACAATAGCTGCTCGAAATACAAATCCGAGCGAATCAGCAGGGGAATGACAATGGCCAGCGCCGGTATCGCGCACAACAGACCGATGACAATCTTGCCCAGCGCGTTTTTATGTTTGAGTTGCGCACCCGGCGTTTTGGAAAACAGGGAGCGCAGGGTAACCCCCATGTACTCAAACGGATAGACAAACACGGATTGAAGCACGTCGGCTGCGCAGCGGAAGCCGCCCGGGGAATATTGCAGACAGCCGGCCAACTGTCCGCCGCACAGGGCAAACAGCGCGACAATCGCCCCAAAAGAGACGAGCTGTACGGGGGTGTCCTGATAAAGCGCAAAGGGAATGGAACCGGCGGCGGCCAGCAGACCGCAGGCGACGGGATAAAAGGAAACGCGAGCCTCCCGCCCAATGAGATAGGCCGTCATCAGCAGGGCGAACAAGGGGGTAACCAGAGCGAAGCCAAGTCGAAAGCCGCCAAACAGGGCAAAATCGACCCAAAGGACGCTGAAAACAAAAAAGAGCAGGGAAAATATGCGATCCTTGCGGCTGACTGGCTCCTTGGGTTTGGACGGCCGCGGCTGGTAGACGGGCATCGGCGCGGCGGGTGGCGGGGGATAGGATTGCCCGGGCGACGGTGTATAGCCGGGCTGAGAAACTCCAGGCGGGGGAGGATTGGGATGGGGATTCGCAGGGTTCGCTGGATAGATGGGCTCGGTCATGCGTCTCATCCTTTCTCTAGTTCATTTCTCCAGTTCATTGGCATCCTCTTCAAATGCCAGCAGGTCGCCCGGCTGACATTCGAGCACGCGGCAAAGGCTTTCCAGGGTGGAAAAGCGAATCGCCCGCGCCTTGTTGGTTTTTAAAATCGAGAGATTGGCCTGGGTGATGCCGATGCGCTCGGCCAGCTCCCCCGACGACATTTTTCTTTTGGCCAGCATAACGTCCAGATTCACTACAATTCCCATGATATTCCCTCATATCGTCATTTCATTTTCGGTTTGAAGCTCGAGCGCGGTCTGAAAGGCGTTTTTGACCACCCGCAAAATCAGCCCCATAAAGGCGGCGAAGGGCGCGAGCAGCAAAATGGGCAAATATCGGATCCCCAGCGACAGCGTAATGGGAACCAGGACAAAGCAGCACCACGAAAGCCGGCGCAGCCGGTTGACGTTCGCGGCTGAAAAGCAGCAGCCCCTGCGAACCGAGCTGATCAGCCCCAGCAACAGCCACAAAGCATAGCCGAGCGGCGGCAGACAGGCGTAGAGAAAGCACAGCAGCACCGGCTGAAGCGCCATGGATTTCCCCGTGATTTCCAAATAGCTTCTGGTAATCCAGGGAGCAAAAATCTCCAAAAGGGCCAGAATCACCATAAAGCAATACACAAAGATTAACGACAGCAGTGCGGATTTCTTGGAATTCCACATCGATTTCTCATCTCCTTTACACACCATACCATAGCACTTGTTTTATTGTTTGTCAATAAAAAAATATTAAAAAACGAGAAAACCGGACGAATTCGTGCTTACTTTGAGCAGAAAACAAAAGCCGATTTGGATTTCGCATGAGCCTTAAGTGGGACATGCGCCGTATCCCACGCATACAATGGCAATGACTGGGCATACGCCCAAAAACGGCTGCGCGGAGGGAGGCGAATAACCATGCAATACACCGGGATATGGACCGGCTTGGTGGCCTTTGCCGCGATCGGCGCGTTTTACCCCCTTATGGTACGGTGCGAATACTGGTTTTCCGAGCGGGTTTGGCCAGCTTTTCTCATTGCCGGTTCGGTGCTGTTGGCGTTTTCTCTGGTGGTGGAGAGCGTTTTGGTATCCTCCTGCCTGGGCGTACTAGGCTTTGTCTGTCTGTGGTGCATCGGAGAACTCAAGGAACAGGCCGAGCGGGTACGCAGGGGATGGTTTCCCGCGAATCCGCGGCGAATCGCTGAGGAGGACTCCATCCGCGGGCGGGAACGCTGATGGGCGGCTTGAGATTGATTTATTGGCATCGGGGCCTCTGTCGGGAGACAGGGGCTCCGTTTTTTGTCGCTAGACGGCGCGAATGTATCCTCCGCACGTCTTCTGGGATATCAAAAGGCGACGATACGCTCCCACGGCATAATTGACGGCTGATTTTCGTATATCTTACTACCATTGCTTGTCAAGCAATGGTACCATTATAAAAGGCAAATCGGTTTTCTGAATAATACGGTCGTTTGCTGCGGCGATCGTCAAACATATGCAGTAACGCTTTCGCAGATGGATGCAAGCGTTTTTGCCGGCATGCCGAAATGAAAGATGTGGAATGGCGTTTTGTGTTCAGCATCTGCCAGAAACCGCGTCAATGGGGAGGGAAGACCGTCTATTTTAGGAAAATAAATTCATCGTTGTGCACGTTGCACAATAAGCAGCGAGACGTTTTGTAGCACATGACGGCTGATTTTGCATAATTGTGAAATAAAAGGTCAAAGGGACTGCGAAAATTCCAATAAATATAAATTATTTTGATTAAACGTACAGCTATCACAAGATATAGCGTATAAACTCTGTATCTTTTTTAAAAAGTCTCAATACCGGGGACTTAAAAAAATTATCTACAAAATGCACAAATGCCCTTTACTTTTGTTAGTCAATCTGATATAATACTCGAGTGTAAATTGTCGATTCTTTCTTGGATTGATCAAGTTGTCGCAAATCACAAAAATTTTTAACGGGAGTGGTTGGCATGAAGGATATGCCGAATTTGGTACGAAAGCCGTGCGCGGTTTTTCTGTGCATGGTTTTGTTGCTGAGCTGCGCGGGGGTTGCTCTGGCCGAGCCGGACGGGTCCGCGTCGAGTGCGGCTGCCAGTCAGGCGGAGGAAAATAAGTTAATCAACCGTTATCCTCTCTACCAGAGCGACTACGTGGAGGAGGATATTCCTTATTACTTTAACTATCTCAAGGATGGAATCGAAAAGGGATATAAAAACGCTGCCAGCGAGGTTGCCGTGGATCTTGCGGCGGGCCTTGTGGACGGCCAGACGCCGGTAACCCTGACCGACGGTTCCGTGCAATGGAACGACGAGCAAATTGAGTCGATTTCCTGGCCGGTTACGGTGCCGCAGGCCGGCTTTTATAACATTGAGCTGGAGTATACTCCCCTTGGTTCGGGCGTGGATAATCCCAGCCGCACCATTGAGATTGACGGGGCTAAGCCTTTTCAGGAGCTGCTGAACGTAGAATTCAGCCGCAGCTGGCACGACGCCAATAAGCCCTGGGTCAATTCGCTGGGCGATCAGGTTCGTCCCAAGCAGGTGCAGGAAAATGTGAAAATCACCACCCGCGTCAGCGATCAGCTCGGTCGCTCGAACGAGCCGTTGAAGGTTTATCTTACTGCGGGCGAGCATACCATCCGCTGGACCTATATCCAGGAGAAAATGTCCATTCATTCCATGAAGCTGGTTGTTCCGGTTACATATCCGAGCTACGCCGAGGTCAAGGCCGGCTACGACGCGAAGGGCTATCAGCCTGTGCCGGCTTCGGTAGAGGGAATTAAAATTGACGCCGAGTACCCCACCGATAAATCCGACGCCGCGCTGCGCATCATGTCGGACACCGACCCGAAGACCGATCCTCCGGTCTCCACGCACACCGTGTTTAATGCCATCGGCGGCGACACCTGGAGCAACGGCGGCCAGGCGATTACCTGGAGCTTTGATGTCGCTACGGCGGGCCTTTATAAATTTGACATGCGGGTTTACTCGAAATACAACGACGGCCTGCCTTCCTATCGTAAAGTGCTCGTTGACGGCGAGGTTCCTTTTGAAGAGCTGCTTTGCTATGAGTTTGCCTACAGCAGTAAGGGATGGTATTCCACCTCGCTGCAGGATGGAGAGCAGAATCCATATCTGTTCTATTTTGAGCCGGGTACGCACACCATCACCTTAGAGGTGGTCACCTCCTATTACGCTGAGATTCTGCTGGAGCTGGACCGCACTCTGAAGATGCTGTCCAACTGCATTCAAAAAATCATCATGATCACCGGTATTGACCCGGACATTAACTTCGACTATCAGCTCGAAAAACGCATTCCCGGTCTGATTGATAGCTTTGCTGCCATTTCCGACAGCTTGAGCACGCAGATCGATCTGTTGGCCGGCGGTTCGGGAAAATCCACTAGTTCGATCAGCTCCTTGCGTGATATTAAGTTCCGCATCGACCGCATGCTGGACAACAACAAGCTGATCGCCCGTACCCTCACCGCCCTGATTGAGGATCAGACCACCCTGTCCAACTGGATTAACGGTTTTAACAATCTGCCGCTGATGCTGGACTATTTGGTGGTGTCCTCCCCCGAAGATACGCTGGAGAATTACAATTCAAACTTCTTCCAGAGAGCATGGTTTTCCATTCGTAACTTCCTGGTGTCCTTTACCCGCGACTATGATGTGATCGCCGGAACCGGTTCGGCCGAAGGAGATACAACGGGAGACAACGCGAACGGCGCTGAGGATAAAGAACCCGTGATGCTCAAAGCCTGGGTTTCCCGCGGTAAGGAATGGGCTGAAATCCTCAAGCAGCTCTCGGACGAAGAGTTCAGTACCCAGAACAACATTTATATTGATTACAATATGCTGCCTGCTGGCCAGCTTGGCGCCACCGGTATCATGCTGCTCGCCGTGGCATCGGGAACCGAGCCCGACCTTGTCATCGGTTCCGACCAGGGCGTTCCGACAGAGTACGGAATGCGTGGCCAGGTGTATGATCTGAGCCAGTTTGCCGATTACGAAGAGGTTGCTTCCCACCTTCTCCCGGGCGCCATTACTCCCTATAAGTTTAAGGGTGCAGTTTACGCGTTGCCCGAGACGGTCGATTTCAGTATCCTGTATTATCGTACCGATATCATGGCCTCTCTTAATCTCCAGATTCCGGATACGTGGGATGAGATTTATTCCATCATCCTGCCCGAGCTCAAACGAAACGGTATGGATTTCTGGTATGACGGCGGCGTCAACGGCACCGGCATCAATACCTTCCTCTTCCAGCAAGGCGGTTCGCTCTACACCGACGATGGGACCAAATCCGGAATCGGCACCGCATTGGGCTATGACGCGTTCAAGCAGTTCTGCGATTTGTATGTGGTTTATAAGGTGCCTGTCTCGGCGAACTTCTACAACCGTTTCCGCGCAGGACAGATGCCTATCGGCACCAGCTCCTTCCAGCTTTACCTGCAGCTGACCTCAGCGGCTCCCGAGCTTGAAGGAAAATGGGCGGCCACCGCAATGCCTGCGACCGTCCGCGCCGACGGTACAAAGAATCGCAGCTGTTGTGTTGGTACCACCTCCTGCATGATCTTTAAGAGCACCGAGCACCCCAATGAGGCTTGGGAGTATCTGAAGTGGTACACCAGCGCTGAGGCACAGACTCGTTACGCCAACGACATCGTGGCTTATATCGGGCCGGAGGCACGGTGGTTCTCCTCCAATATTGAGGCGTTCGACACCTTGTCTTGGGATAAGACCCTGAAGGCCGCCGTGAAAGAGCAGCGTGATTATTGTGTGGGCGTGCCCAATGTGGTGGGCGGTTATATTACCGGCCGTCATCAGGAAAACGCGCGGGTGCGTTCGGTGGTCAATGGCATGAACTATCGTGAGTCGCTGGAGCGCGCGGTGAATGATATCAATCGCGAGCTTGATGTAAAGAATGAAGAGTTTGAGCTTCGTGCCAAGAAGGAGGCCGAAAAGGCCACCTCCACGGCCGGGCAGGAAGGGAGATGATAGGAATGAAGATTCAGCGAAAGCATTATTCAAAGAACGACATTAAAGAACGCTGTTCCGCGAGTCTTTTCTTTGCTCCCTTTGCACTGTTGTTTATCCTGTTTATCATCGTTCCGATTGTTTTGTCGGCCATTTACAGTCTCACCAGCTATTCGGTGGTGCAGGAGCCCATTTTTGTCGGCATCCGCAATTTCCGTTATTTGATTACGGAGGATAACTTTTTCCTCACCGCTCTCAACAATACCCTTGCTTTCGCCGCTATGACCGGTGCCGCAGGCTACATTATGTCCTTTATCTTTGCCTGGATCATCGACAATTTGAAATTCAAAAAATTCTTCGCGTTGATGTTCTATGCTCCTTCGATTACCAGCGGTATCGCTATGTCGGTCATCTGGCTGTACTTTTTCGCTCCTGACTCCATGGGATTGTTCAACTCCATCGCCATGCAGATGGGATGGATTAACGCTCCCATTCTTTGGACTCAGACCCCCAGCCTGATTTTGCCGATGGTCTGCGTGGTTACGATTTGGATGAGCATGGGCAACGGCTTCCTTGCTTTCCTCGCCGGCTTCCAGAACCTGTCGGGCGAAATCAGCGAAGCGGGCGCCATCGACGGCGTACATAATAAGTTTGAGGAACTTATCTATATCATTGTTCCCCAGATGAAGCCAATGCTGCTGTTCGGTGCGGTCAACGCGATTATCGGTGCTTTCGCCATTTACGACGTTCCGATGACCCTGGCCGGAAACCCTGGCCCGGACAACGCCGCTCTGACGCTGATCGGTCACCTCAACGATTATGCCTTTACCCGTCTCGATCTTGGGTATGGCTGCGCCATCGGTATCGTGCTCTTCCTGATTACCTTCGGGCTGAGCCGCGTTGTGTTCCACGTTCTGCAGGAAAAGGATTAAGAGGGAGGGAAAAGCCATGTCTACCAGTTCCAGTGCTCCCGCCGGCCGCCCCTTGCGCCGCCGCATCCGTCACATTCACATTCGGCCCTCCCGCGTGCTTCTGTACGTATTTATTATCGCGATGGTGGCATTTACCGCCTTGCCGCTTTGGTATATGATCGTACAGTCCTTTAAGCCGCTTGAGGAAATTTTCGCCTATCCGCCCCGGTTCTATGTTAAGAACCCCACCTTATCGAACTTTACCGAGCTGTTGACCGCCATCAGCAGTTCGTCCGTGCCCTTCACACGCTACTTCTTCAACAGCCTTTTGGTGACCGTTGCCAGTACGGTGATGTCCCTTTTCGTCTGCTCTCTGGCCACTTTCGCCATGACCAAAATGAAGCTTCCCTTTAAAAACGGAATTTTTAACTTCATCGTGGCTGCTATGGCGTTCAGCGCCCCCGCCTCTCAGGTAACGACTTACATCATCGTCAATGGAATGGGCATGATGAATACCTACTGGGCGTTGATTATTCCCAAAATTGCCACCGCCATGTACTTCTTCCTTATGAAGCAAAACATGGAGACCATCCCCGACGCTCTCATTGAGTCGGCGAGGTTGGACGGTTGCAATAACTTCAAGATTTATTGGAGGATTATCCTTCCTCTGTCCATTCCGGTACTTGCGACGGTAATCGTGTTCGCCTTCGTGGCGTCCTGGAACGATTATTATTCGCCCTTGATTTACATTAACAAGGATGTCCTGAAAACGCTGCCGCTGGCGCTGAACATGCTGCAGGGCGGCGCGGGACAGGTGGCGCGCGCGGGCGCAATGGCCGCCGCCACCATGATTACTACTTTGCCGACCATCATTGTGTTCACGGCCTGCCAGTCCAAAGTGACGAAGACCATGGCTCATTCGGGTATTAAATAAACCGGTCGGGAAGAAGAACCCCGTGCCTTTGATTTTAAGATCAAATAAATGTTTAGGAGCCTTGCTATGAAACATGGTATGATGAAAACGAAACGGCTACTTGCTGCCGCGCTGGTTCTAATCCTGGTACCGCTTGTTTTTGCCATGGCCACGTCGGCGGACTATTACCTGACTGGTATTGCCGGCATCGACAAGCAAAACACCCCCAAATCCTTTGAATTGGTTCGCACCATCGGCAATTTCGAAGGAATTAGCGAAATGAAAAACCCCAACGATCTCTTTATTGACCAGAATGATAATCTGTACATTCTGGACAGCGACAACAGCCGTATTGTGGTAACCGACAAAAACGGCACGGTGCTGCGGATAATCGAAGGGTCCTATGGCGTCGGTGCCGACGGCAGCGGTCCTCAGCCGCTCAATCAGCCTCAGGGCCTTTACGTGGATGAAATCGGAGATATTTTTGTTGCCGATACCGAAAACGGACGTATTTTGCATCTGACGGGCGAGGGCGCTTTTGTTGAGGAGTTCTTCCAGCCTACGGAGGAAACCTACGACGAAACCTATCCCTCTAAGCCCAGTCATGTCGCAGTCGATTCGATGGGACGTATGTTCTGCACCAACTTCAAGGACTATCACGGCGTGATCGTCATTGATGGTGAAAACCACTTTTCGGGTTACATCGGCGCGACCAAGATCGAGGTTTCCTTCGTTGATAAGCTGCTTGAAATATTCGCTACCGAGGAACAGAAGGAAGCCATCGCCCGCGAAGTTCCGGCTTATTATTCCAACTTTGTTATGAAGGACAACTTCCTCTATGCGGTTTCTTATTGGGATGAAACCAACCAAATCAAGAAACTGACTCCGGCCGGCTCCAATATCTATAGCGATATGTTTTACGGCGAAGAGAATATGTCCACGGTGTTCAACTATTTGCCGGCATTTAAGGATATTGCAGTCGATGAAAACGAGATTATTTATGTTGCCGACGGCGTGACCAACAAGATTTATGTCTACGACCAAAACAGCAACAACCTGGCTGTGTTCGGCGGCAAGGGGAAGAGGGATAACAAGTTTGACACCATCGGCTCCATCGCGGTGGATTCCCAAGGGGATCTGTATGTGTTAGACAGTGTTATGAATACCATTCAGGTCTTCACCCCCACCGAACGTATGCAATATATCCTGAGCGGTACGACCATGTACAACGAAGGTCGGTACGAGGATGCTGTTGAATCCTGGGGTAAGGTGCTGGAGTACGACTCCACCAACATTCTGGCCAACGTCGGTATGGCAAAGGCCGCTTATCGCAACGACGATTATGCTGAGGCGATGGAGCTTTATAAGGTCGCCTTTAACCGCGCTGGTTATTCTGAGGCTTACTATTATTACCGTTTGGATTTTATCCGACAGTATTTCATTTGGGTTTTCCTTGGCGTGGTGGCCGCTATTGTTCTGTTGTGTTTCCTGATTTCCAAAGTGAAAAAGTACGCAGACCGCATTTCCTCTGAGCCGTTGTCCGAGAAAAAACGTTTGGGGCTTCGGGGAACCTTCCGGGCCGGAATATTGTTAATTTTCCACCCCATTGACTGTTTCTACGCCATAAAGTACAGTCGAAAGAAAATTTCTTTCCTGCCGCCCATTATATTGACAGTATTGCTCATGCTGGTGCATGTAGTTTATCTCTATGCGGTGCATTTCCCCCTGTCCAGTTTCTTTGCCGCGTCAGGGGATATGTGGCAGCAGGTGCTGCTCTTCCTGGTTCCGCTGGCTTCCTGGATTTTTGTCAGCTATGCGCTGATTTCCATTGCCGACGGCAAGCAGACCTTCCGGGAAGCTTTGACCGCTAATATGTATTCCTTCCTGCCCTACATCCTGTTAATGCTGCCGCTGGCCGGGCTGTCGCATGTGATGTCGGCCACCGAAGCCGGATTATATGCCATTCTGACCAACGCAGTGATGCTGTGGTGTATTTGCCTGGTTCTGCTGTCAACCAAGATTATGAACCAGTATAGCTTCGGCAAGCTGGTGGGGATGATTCTGATTATTATTTTCGGAATCATATGTCTGTGGATGCTGTGTATGCTGTTCTATATTGTGGTGTATCAAGCTGTGGACTTCTTCAAGGATGTGTATGAGGAGTTTGCCGTCATTCAAAATGGTTAATCCTGACTGACCGCACGACAACCCACTAAGAGCAAAGGAGTGTTCTCATGCTTAGCAAAAAGAAGCTTAAACTGCTGCGTTGGCTATCCGTGGTTGTGGTGATCGCGGTGGTTTTCGGCTGTGTCACCGTAGCTTCTGCCGTTGGCAGAAACAGTCAGGAAAGACTGATGGTGGATACGCTGACCTATCAATACCCGGGTACCGCGGCCCCGGCCGTTGACGCTGCAAATCCTGCCGGATTTACCGAGATGGATCCGCTGGCTGGTACCGATTATATCAAAGCTGCGGAAAACGACAACCTGATCCTCTATTATATGAACAAAATTGAGGAGGATCCCCGTCTCAGCGGCAGCAGCAGCGGCGGCTTTACCGGTACTACCGTTGCATCGACCCGCGCTTATCGGGAAAACGTTAAGGTCTACGATAAGCGTACAGGATACACCTGGAGCGGCGTAGTCGATGACGAACAGTTGCTTGCGACCGATCTCACCGATATTTATTATAAGACCATGCAGTCTCTGGTCCGCTTTAAATATATTGATCTGGTGAAACGCAGCACCTCCAACGACGAGAAGGATGCCTTTACCTACGATGAGTATCATACCCTAACAGTGGAAACTGTCCCCAATGGTATCCGCTTTAACTATGATTTTGTTAATTTGGGTATTAAGTTTGCCATGGATTTTCTCATTGAGGGCGATACCTTCCGGTGCCTCATTCCCAACGATTTGATTGAGGAGAATGAGGAAGGTCTGGATGCCTATGAACAAACCAAGCAAACCATTAACCAGTATATTGATCGGATTCGGGAAATCATTGCACAAATTGAGAAAAAGGCCGCTGCTCAAAAGGATCTCGACGAAGTTGTTCAAAATGCGATTACCAACGCGTCGCAAGGCATCAGCCAGCTTTTGATTACGCTGCGCGATCAAACTGGTACGGGTACGCTACAAACGAGCAACGTCACGAGCGCTATGGCGCAAATTGACATGCTGGAAATGGCGGCAAGCGACATTATGCAGGATGACTCGCTGTTTGAAGAAATGAATGAAAAGGTGGAATTCATTGGAGAGGCGGCTATGAAGATGGCCACCGAACGCTCCACTGGTATGACCAAGGTCAGCGTGCTTCCTTACTTTGGATCACAAAATTCTAAAACCGACGGTTATGCTTTTTATCCCGACGACGGCGGTTCCATTTCTTACTTTAACCGCACGCATTCCACCATGTCGGGCGAGTATTCGCAGGATATTTACGATGAGCATTCCCCGTCCTGGCGCGTCAATTCGGCGGCGGTTGAAGTAAAAGAAGGCCAAGCCGGCTATAACGCCAATTTTGTTCGCCCCGCTAAGCTTCCGGTCTTTGGTATCAAGGCAGGCAACAGTGCTTATCTGGCCATTGTGGCGCAGGGAGACGGCGATGCAGCCATCAATTTTGCTCCGGTGCGTACGGCCATTGTGGATATCTCCAATGCCTTTGTTACCTATACCATGCGGCAAAGCACCCGGTATTTGACCGAAAACGGCGGCCAGATGCTCGCCTACGATAACATTCGAACCAAGCAGGATTGGGAAGTGCGCTACAACATGCTGGCGAATGAGGATGCAGATTACTCCGGCATGGCCATGTCGTATCGGGACTTTTTGATAGCGACAGACCAGATAAAGGAATCGCCCATTATGTCTTGGGACGCACCTCCGCTTGGCTTGGAATATTTGATTGGCGCAATGAGTTCGCGTTCTTCCTTTGTGAAGGAATATGTGACCATGACCCGTTTCAGCGATATTCAGGATGATTTGGAAGAGTTGAAAAACAACGGCATCAACAATGTCATGATCACCTGTTATGGCTGGGCCGAGGAGGATTGGAAGAAGTCGCCGGCTCCTTTGGTAATCAACAATTCGGTCGGCGGGGTTAAAGGCTTGCAGGAGCTTGGAAAATACACGCAGGATAAAAATATCCTTCTTAGCCTGGAAATCCAGGGACAATGGGTGAAGCTCTCCGATATCAACTCGGCGATCGCCTCGGTCGGCACTATGAAAGGCAAGAGCAAGATTGCCTTTGAAACATACGGCTGGTATGTGCTCAATCCTCTTTATTATTACAATAAGGTTATGAATCTGGATCACGGCGATATCCGTACTTATAAGAATTTTGGTATTAATGCTTTAACCACCCAACAGACAGCTATGGTGTACGACTATAATGAGTATGGTACGCTCAATCGCACCAAAGCGGCCGGTCTTCTGGCTAAGGTTGGCGAAACTTCTCAGAAGGAGTTGGGCTATGCGGTTGGTTGGGCAGCTCCAGGCTATATGCTCAAGAACCTTGACTGGAACGCTTCTCTTGAGCCCCAAAACAGCGGTTATGCTTTCACCGATGAGGATGTGCCTTTCTATCAGATGGTGATGCATGGAATGGTTGCCTATACTTCGCCGTCGGCCAACTACAACTACAACGAAACGCTGCAGGGTCTGCAATATATTGAATATGGTTATCTTCCCTTCTATTCTTTGACCGAAGAATCGCCGTTTGATTTGCTCAACGCAGGATACACCGATTTCTCCTCCTCGACTAGCAGTGAGTGGATGGAAAAGATCATTGCCAAGTGCAAGGATTATCAAGAAAACCTGTATGATGTTTGGAACGGGACAATGAAAAAGCATGCCCGTTTGAGCGATACCTTGTCGAAGGTACAATATGTTACCCGGGAGGGCAAGGATGTGTTCGTTTACGTCAACTACGCTGCCAGCGACGTGACGGTTGACGGTGTGACCGTTCCGGCAGAGAGCTACAAGGTTGTCCGCTAACTAGACCATTGCTACTATAAAAAGGAGGGGAGTGCCCGTGAAAAACAAGCAGCACAACGAACCGGCTGCCGATGTGGAAAACACCGGGCTGAATAACCAATCCGACACTCAATCAACCGACGAGGCAAAAATCGTCGCGCCTCAAGCCCCAAATGCGGAGACTGTCGTCTCCGCTGGTGGGACGGCCGCCAAAAAGGTACGATCATTTTCATTGGAGCGCCGCCGTGCGGCCGCGGGGTATATTTTCACTTTACCCTTTATGATTGGTTTCGTTGCCTTTTTGATCTATCCGCTGGTGAAGAACCTGATACTGAGCTTGGGCAACATCACAGAGATTCAGGGCCTTCAGACCGAATTTATTGGTTTTGAGCATTACCGGCAGCTTTTCATGGAGGATATTAAGTTTGTTCCCGCCTTTATTGAAACGCTGCAAACCACCTTCCTATGGACTCCTTTCATCTTGGTGTTTGCTCTTTTCATCGCGATTTTGCTCAATCGCAAGATCAAAGGCCGGGGTTTCTTCCGCGTCGTGTTCTTTATGCCGGTTTTGCTCGGCAGCGGCTATATCATGCAGCAGTTAAGCGGTTCGGCCAGTATTCTTGCCTTGCCGGAGGGCTTCCAGGACTTTTTGACGTATTCTTTTAGCCCTCAAATCGCTGACTTTTTCAGCGAGCTGATTGGACAGATCATGAACGTGTTCTGGAAGACGGGCGTGCAGATCGTCATTTTCCTGTCGGCGCTACAAAGTGTTCCCGAGTCCTACTATGAAGCGGCCCGCGTGGATAATGCCAACGGCTGGGACTGCTTCTGGAAGGTGACGCTGCCGATGGTTTCGCCCACCATTCTGCTCAACGCTATCTACACCATCATCGAGAACTTCAGCTCCACCAGCAATGCAATCGGCGCGTATATTGTTCAGACTGGTATGAAAAACGCTGACTTTGAAACGGCGGCGGCGATGGGTTGGGTCTACTTCGCGGTAGTACTGGTGCTGGTCGGACTGATATTCCTGGTGTCTAGGAAGGCGGTTAAATATGACAAGTAAAGTAGATAACGTCAAAGTAAAAGCACGGGATTACCAAAAAAAGCTTTATAAATTCAATGAGCAGACCCTTCGTTTCAGTAAAAAGGGGATTGGCAATCTGGCTGGCAATCTGGTTACCTATGCGGTTTTGATTTCCTTGACGGTCATCTTCCTTGCGCCTTTTGTATACATGCTCAGCCGTTCGGTCATGTCGGCCAAGGATCTTGCTGACTTTTATAACGTCAAATGGTTGCCCCGTAGCTTTGTCTTCGAGAATTACAGCTATGCCTTTAAGATTTTGGATTATTGGAACACGCTGCTGCGTAGTCTTATTTACGCGGGATTGGCTACCCTGTTCCAGGTAATGTCCTGTTCTCTGGTAGCTTACGGTCTGGCGCGTATTCGTTTTAAGGGGAGCGGATTGCTTTTCGGCCTAGTGTTGTTTGCGCTAATTGTTCCCCCTCAGACCATCATCGTTACCCAGTATGTGATGTATTCCAATATGGGGCTGGTAGACACTGCAGTGCCGTTTATTTTGCCCTGTCTCTTTAGTCTGGGACTCAACGGCGGATTATTTACTTTTATTTTCCGTCAGTTTTATCGGGGAATGCCGCAGGAATTGGAAAATGCTGCGCTCATTGACGGCACGGGCATCTTTGGTTCTTATTTCCGGGTGATTATGCCAAACGCCGCTTCTTCCATTCTGGTTACCTCCATTCTGTCTTTTATTTGGCACTGGAACGATTACTTTGAACCCAGTATTTATATCACCGACCGTAAGGCGTATTCGTTGACCATGATGCTGCAAAATTTGAGTAGCAATACCCAGGCAATGTCGGGAGAAACGTTTACCAATGGTATTAACCTGGCTGCGACTTTCCTGTGCGCACTGCCGGTTATCGTGATTTTCTTTGTCCTGCAGAGACGTTTTATGAAGGGCATCGAAACCACTGGTTTGGCAAACTAAGTTATTTTATTCCTACACAAAAACGGAAGGCAATCGCCTTCCGTTTTTTATTTTGAAGATGCCTAGTAATAAATTCGGTAAGATGTAATTAAAAATGTATTTTTAGGGACGAGAATCTGATTCAGAACATGAATGCTTGTCACCCGTGGAGTTTAAGGGAACCCCATACAGTTTTGAAATGCCGAAAAAAGGGATGCGGTTCGTTCCAATCGTTAGACGATGCAATCAAGGTAGCATGCGTTTTACGCAAAATCCTTGAAACGCCGGGAGCGTTACACTGCTTCGCCTTGCGCCGACATGGCTGCACCACGCGCCTTCCCGGCGCGTCCAAAGACTCTGTGTGAAAAATTTTCTTTCCAAAGATCACGCAGCTTTTGCAGTCGGCAAGGCGACGAAAGAAAAATAGATTTCTCTTCAGGAACGGCAACGCAGATGGGCGGCCAAAGATGCCGCCCTGCGGCGCATTGTACCCTGATTGCTTTGTCTAGACAAAGGAGAGATGGATGGCGGGAGCAGGCCATCCATCTCTTCTTTGCTGATGAAACACGCTTTGTTAGACAGGCTTCGGGCCTCCGATGTAAAACGGAAGGTATCTTTTTCTATTTTGTCCCCAAAGACTCGGCCTTTTCGTGTTTCTGACAACAGATCATAAAAAAGCAAGACCGCTTGAAGTATGCGAAACGACAAACGGTGATAGCCTCCGCAAAATTGCGGCATGCTTCGGATATATTGGTCTTTCGTGACAAGGGAAATGTATTTTTCCGAGCGGCTGATAAACTTAATTCCAAAACGCGGAAATAGATTTACAGTATCGGCAAATAATAACGGCATGCCGTTATTATACTGCAGCCCAGCTAAAAGTCAACGGCAAACCGTTAAATTATAATGATTTTTAAAATGCAGCACGTTATAATTATTCACATCAGCGGGGGGAGATGCGATGACTTATAGCAAGGCAATTGAAATCAGAATATTATCCTTGTGCGATCAAAGAGATTTTACGATATCTCATTTGGCCAGGTTATCGAATCTGCGTCAGTCAACCATAGAAGATATTTTACTTGGCAACACGAAGAATCCAACCTTGAAAACCCTGCATAAAATTTCAAAGGGATTTCAGATGACGGTCGCCGAGTTTTTGGATTTTCCTGAAATGAAAGAGGAAGAGTTTGAGGATTGAACCCCCGATCACAGCTGCATGCTGATGAACGGGGGATTTTTGTTTGATCAACATGGCACAGCAATGTGTTGAGGGGAAAGAGGATGTTTCTGAGGCAACATTTGTTGACCGCGTAAAAACTTGGAGCTCCTTTGTTCAAGGCTTGTTTGACCAACCAGCTTTTGTACCTTTCTGCGAAAAGCTTTGTGTATGAATAAAATTTTGACGTATACACCATATTGGCGCGCGAGGTGTCCAGAAGTCCAAGGCGGAAAAAGGGCTGTTTGCAAAAACCGGCGACATCGGAAGAGGTAGGAAGCGCGCAGGTTTGGATTTTGCGAGCCGGATTGCGCTGATCCGCTGTTTGGGGGATTTTAGACGGCAGACGGCAAAAAAAATGAAAAAAACACTTGCATTTGACATTTCCATGTGGTATTATTATCGGGCACGATTGTGCAGATATGCGTTGATGCGGGAGGTGGCTGCCCACAGAGGCAGGGAATTTCCGCGGAGTATGTCCGATTTAAAACCGGGCGAACAAGGATTTCCGGCATGCGGCAGAGGCTGCTTCTACCGTATGCGGATCGCGTTTTGTGCCATCCCGGATTTGCTGAAGAGGCAATTCCGGTTTTTTGGTGTCAGGGGATGAAACACCCGGCACAGTGTTCACAAAACGAGCCCGCCAACTATGTTAAGGAGGCGAACCCCATGGCAGCAAAAGAAAAAATTCGCATCAGACTCAAGGGTTACGATCATCAGCTGGTTGACCAGTCGGCTGAGAAGATCGTCGAGACCGCAAAGCGCACCGGCGCCCGCGTGTCGGGTCCCATCCCCCTTCCCACCGAGAAGGAGGTCGTCACCATCCTGCGCGCGGTCCACAAATATAAGGATTCCCGCGAGCAGTTTGAGATGCGCACCCACAAGCGCCTCATCGACATCCTCAGACCTTCCAACAAGACGGTGGAAGCCCTGATGGGTCTGGAGCTCCCTGCCGGCGTTGAAATCGAGATTAAGCTCTGATTTTTACCGGCGAGAGGTCACGTTGGCACACGCCAACCAATAACCGAAGGAGGAAAACAGCATGAAAAAAGCAATCATCGGAAAAAAGCTCGGCATGACTCAGCTCTTTGACGAGAGCGGCAACGTCATCCCGGTCACCGTCGTCGAGGCTGGCCCCTGCATGGTCATCCAGAAGAAGACGGTCGAAAACGACGGCTACGAGGCCGTTCAGGTCGGGTTCGGCGAGGTCAAGGCAGGTAAGGTTAACAAGC
>CABQCM010000002.1 GCA_902462665.1 uncultured Oscillospiraceae bacterium
TCGCCGTCGGCATAAAGCGACTGAAATTTCAGCCGTGTGACCGACGCTTGCATGCGCTCGGCCAGCGCGTCAAGAAACAAAAATCCGGCGTTATGCCGTGTATGTTCGTATTCCCGGCCGGGATTTCCCAGCCCGGCAATGAGATATTCGGGAGTGCGTGCGGTTGTATGATTGCGTCCAAACATGGTTTTTCCCCTTTCTGGAAATCTTCTCTATTATGACAGCTTTGTCGTTGAAATGCAACCCTGCCGGGCGCAGTCCCGGCAAAAAAGGGAGCACCATGGGTTGTGCCTTCGTTCGCACAAGAAGTATTATAAAACAAACAACGGCACAGCCTATATAGGCCATGCCGCCGTTCGTTTGGGAGGGCGCTGCGGCGTTCCTCCAATGGCAGATGTGAGGAAAACCGGCCAGTACCCCGCGGTTTTATTGATCGTTGCTTTCCGCAATTTCGTCTCTCTCCCGGAAGAGCAGCGAAATGCACCAAATGCCGGCCAGGGCGACCAAGGTGAAGACAATGCGGCTGATCATCGCGCCTTGTCCACCAAACAGCCAACCCACAATGTCGAATTGGAACAAACCAATGCTTCCCCAGTTGAGGGCGCCGATAATGACTAAAATTAATGCGATTCGGTCTAACATGAAACTCACTCCTTCGTGGATAGTTTGACCCCGAAGAAACGATTTATGCAAATCAATCTTTTTTAATTTAAATTTATGAACTCCCAATTCTTTTATTTATTGCTGCTGCCTGTTTCCAGATCAGACAGCTTATATTTATACGGAGAATAAATATCCAAGTTTCTTTCGAAGAATAAAATTAAAAAGACATCCTTTAATAGTAGGATTCCTTTTATTTTGCTTCGTTAAATATTTATCGCTCTGACATATATTTTTGTATTTCATCAGACGTCAACTTCCGTATCTGTGTATTGGGATATTCCCTGTATTCCTCAACACTGAAAACAGGTGTCATGCTGTTACACGTTTTTCTCTTATTCTTTTTTAGATATAACTGTAAATCCTTTTTAGATGCAAATATTTTGTATGAATATCTGCCATTTTCACTTTTTATTTCATAAATGCCGCATGATTTTTTCACACTATAATCAGCGGTACGCAAATACAGTTTTGCGATTTCTAATGACTTAAAAGGAAAATTCCACCTTTGCAATCCTCGGCTTGGGTCATGTTCAATACATATGCACCTTCCACAAGTTCCGCAAATATACTGCGTATGATTTTCCAGACAATCCAAAGGGTTTAATAATGGTGTTATCCTATTTTTATCAGTATAACATTCTTGGCACATTTAGTCAGATTCCTTATAAAATTATTTTATAACATACTATATTTCAATGCATACAAAACACATGGTAATTTATACTGATACAGGTATTTTACCAGCAACAATAAAACGAACTGGGACTTTATGAATGTGGCACAACAGGCGCTGGCAAGCGAAACAACAAAGACCGGCTTGCCCAATGCCAACTGGGAGCCGGTCTTAAAAAATTATTTTTTCAAAAGCTGATCGATATTAAACCGTGGCCGGCGTTTGGATTCGCTGTAGATTTTACCAATGTATTCCCCGATGATGCCAAGGCACAACAGCTGAATCCCGCCGAGCAGCCAGATGGAACCGATAATCGCCGTCCAGCCGGCGACCGCCGCGCCGGTGAGCTTGGCCACGAGGGCGTAAACCAGCCCCAACACGCTGAGAATGGAAATAATGATGCCCAGATTGGAGATAATTTTGAGCGGCTTGACGCTGAACGAAGTAATGCCGTCTAAGGCAAAGGCCAGCATTTTTTTGAGAGGATATTTGCTCTCCCCGGCAAAGCGGTCGCCGCGGTCATAGTAAACCACGGCGCTGCGAAAGCCGATGTGGGGAATGAGCCCGCGCAGAAAAACGTTGACCTCGCGGTATTCGCTCAAAGCGTCGAGCACCCGGCGGCTCATCAGCCGGTAGTCGGCGTGATTATAAACCACCTCGACGCCAAGCAGCTTCATCAGTTTATAGAAGCCCTGTGCGGTCGTGCGTTTGAATACCGTGTCCTTTTCCCGCTTTTTGCGCACGCCGTAAACCACGTCCGCCCCTTGGTTGTACTCGTCGAGAAACTGGTCGAGCACCTCGATGTCGTCCTGCAAATCGGCATCCATGGATACCGTGCAGTCGCTCCATTCCCTGGCGGTCATCAGACCGGCCAGCAGGGCGTTTTGGTGACCGCGGTTGTGAGCCAATTTAAGCCCGCAGACAGCCGGATATTCGGCATGGTACTGAGCAATCAGCTCCCAGGTTCGGTCGCGGCTGCCGTCGTCAACAAACAGAATGCGGCTGCCGTCGTCGCAGCGCCCTTCGTCAATCAGGCGCTGCAGCTTGTCGCTCAACCGCCGGACGGTTTCGTGCAGCACCTCTTCCTCATTATAGCAGGGGACAACGATCGTCAAAATTCCCATCGCGTCTGTCTCCTTTCTCTCAGCCGGGGAAAACCGGCCGGGACATGGTTAAGGCTCGTCAGGGCTTTCCTTGTTCTCTTCGCCGGCGGCGGGAGAGTCTTCCTCCGGCGCTGTCGGATTGGCCGAATCCTGAATGGAGCGAAGAAAACGCCCAAACTGCTCGGGATCAAATCCCTCAATGACATTGGAGTCGTCCGTCCCGGTGTCTTCCATGTCTTGCGACGGGGCGGAATCTTGCGGAACGGCCGGGGTCAAATCAGCCTCCGGCGCGTCCGGCTGCGTCTCGGCGGGAGTAGGACGGAATACCGAAAAGCCAGTGGACGGCATCGTGCGGCTATCGCGAATCCGCGGGGGGGTCACTCCCCCGGCATAGGGGTCGTCTTCTACCGGCTGTTCTGGCCGTGCCGGGGTCTGACTGGGGGTGAATTCATCCATCGAATAGTTGGCCGGACGGATGCCGGGATGGTTGAGATAAGAGGAATCGGTTTCGTCCCTGGCGGCTGTCTCGCTTGCCGCAGCGTCGGCCTCACCCTCGGGGGACGACGATTCTAGCTGCACCGATGCACTCGGTGCAGACCCAGCGCCCGATGTAGAATTCGGCCCGTAAACCGGAGTCTGCTTGGAGCCGAAAACACCGGGGCCGGTCAGACGGGCAGCCCGCTCCAGTTCCAAATCAATGAGAGCATCCTGCCGCTTATTGCGATAATAAAAGAATCCGATGAGCAGGTAAAGCAGAGCGATGCCAGCGCATGCAAAGGTGACCCAAATGCCGGTGGAAAGCCCCGGGGTGTTGTAATCAAACCGGATGGTGTGCTCTCCCTCAGGCACGCGCACCGCCATAAAGCCTACGTTGACCTTTTCAATCTGCACTGGCTCGCCGTCCACGGTGGCCGACCATCCCGCGTCGTAAGGAATACTGTAAAACACGAGGTTTTCCCGGTTTAAATCAATTTCACTGGTAAAACCGCGGCTGTCGGTAACAAAGGAGCTGGCCGCGTTTTCCGCGCGGGCGTAGCAGCTATCCCGATAGGTAAATTCGTTGAAGCCGGGACGATAGGTTTCTTGATCCTCAATAGCAATGCCGTGGCTGTCAAGGTAAGTGGTGCTGTCCTTCAGACTGTTAAAATCCGTTAGGATATCGCTGTGACGCTCAATTTGCTCGTCGTCGAGCAAGATGGCCTCCAGCATCAAGAATTGACGGTTTTTCTCGCTGAAAGAGTCGCAGTACTCCCGACTCATATAATAATCGTAGGTAAAGCCATAGGGAATAAAATATTCGTTTTCGTAAATGTCAAAACCAGCCTGCGTGGTCACCGGCTCGTCGCTCCAGCCCGGCAGGATGGCGTAATGGCCGTATTCATCCTCCTTGCCAAAGCGATTGGATTCGCTCCCGTTATCGAGTACGGAATCGAACATGTACTTGACCGACAAAAAAGAACGAATGGGATATTGATCTGTGTCAGGCCGGGAACCCACCACCCGCTCGACCCCGATATAGTCGTAATAGTCGAAGATCGAAGTGGATACCACGCTGTGAAATGCCTGAATGCCCGAAACGCCCAGGAACATAGCGACATTGTCCATGCCCTTATACACGTCAATGCGAAAATCGTCGAGGTCGCGCAGCGGCTCATCCTCGAGAGTAATGTTGCTCTCGAGCAGGGACGGGATAATATAGTTTTTGGTGTCGTTGGAGTAGGTCTTTCCAGAGCCGATAAAGAAAGCGGCATAGATTACTGAGAGCGCACAGACCGAAGCGATGGCGGTGCGAGTAAAGAGCTGGGTGGACTTCTTGCGAAGCTGCAGCAGCACAAACATGACCACCAGCCCGGCAACCGCAATGGCGCAGGTCACCCAGAAGATATCGGCCAGGTTTTTGTCGTACAGGCCAAAATCTTTTTTGAAGTCGAGCTCTCCCGTGAGCTTATGGGGGAAGAAGCCCACCACCAAAATTATAGCCAAGGTAATGCCGGCCGTCCATTTAAAGCCGGAGTTCCAGTTGATTTCCCGATCCTCCAGCCCCTTGCAGGTGGCGAGCGCCATCATGAGGATGGGCATGTAGAACCAGCGGGCATAGTAGGCGTAGTTGAAGGCGTAAAAAGCGCTGTTAAGGATGGGGATAAAGGCCATCACGGCCAACACGCAGATGATGCGGCGCAGCCAGTGACCCTTTTTGGCCTGCAACCAGCCGATCACGCCCACCATACTAAATACCGGTAGCCAGCCGGCCACGGACGACCACTTCACGTCGGCGCTGGTGAAGAAGGTGGGCCGGGCGGGAAGCTCGGGCGGGAAGAAGAAGCATTGGAAAATATACGCCGGAATTTGGTTGCGGCTGTAAAGGATGCCGTTCCAGCCCAGAGGGAAAGAACTGACACGGGAGTTTTGCAAGACCATCAAAGCGGAGGGAAGTAAAATCACCGCCCCCAGCCCGACACCGAGCAAAGATTCCAGCGCAACCTGGAAAAACTTCGCCGTCGTCACCTTCCAATCGCCGGAAAGCACCCGCAAAATGTAGTACAGGAAAAGGAACACCACCATACCGGCGAAGAAGAAATAGTTGGATACCGCACAAACGGCCACCATAAACAAGAAAAAGCCGCGGCGGTTTTCGGTCATCAAAAGCTCTAGCGCGAGCAGCAGCAACGGGAAAAAGACAATGGCCTCGTGAAAGTGGTTGAAGAAAATATTGTACACCGAAAAGCCCGAAAAGGCATACAGCAGCCCGCCGATCAGGGCAAATTGTTTGTTCTTCATGAATCGAGTCAAGTAACAATAGGCCGTCAAAGAGGCGCAGGAAAACTTGAGAATCAGCAGCGGCCCCATCAAATGTGGAATGAAGCTGTTGGGGAAGGGAATGGTAAGCCAGAAAAAGGGGCTTCCCAGCAGATAGAAGCTGTAGGAGCCGATGAAATTGGTACCCAAATCGGTGCCGAAATCCCAATACCAGTTGCCCGAACGCACCGCCTCGTGCGCCAGCTTATAAAACGGCACCTGCTGCACGTTGAAGTCGCCGTAAAAAAGAAAATACCCCTGATCCATCACGATATAGGGGATAAAGAAGCAGGCTGCCGCCAGCAGAGCAATGCAGAAAGACTGCCAGTAATACTCTCTGGGCTTGGTCAGCGTGTTGTGCCCGGTGCGCATAGGTTGACCATTCCTTTCTCAATCAGCTTGATGTAACGAAAACTTCGATAAAACGCTTTGCCGAGGACTCATGAGGGTGGGAACGCCGGTAAAGCAATGAAAAATGACTTTCGTAAGACACGACGAATCCCAGCTTTTTTGTCACAATAATTATAGTTATTATAACACGATATGCCGGGCGAAGCAACACTTTTTCCGATACAGCGGTTCAGAGCCGTACAAACCTATCACGAAAATAGCGGCTTGTACGGCTCTGAACGGTAAAAAGAATTTATTTTAAAATGGTTCTGTTGCTCTGTCTGCCTGCTGTATTTCCGGTCGAGCAACGCAGCATTCTCCCTCCACGCCGGTGATGCGCACACCAACGACCTGCCCGGCGGGCAGACATCCGTCCGTAAGACGCACGGGGGTATAATTGGCGGTATAGCCGTGACTGCCGCCTTCCGCCTTGGTCTCGAGCAAAACCTCCTCGAGCCGGCCAACCTGGGCGGTGAGAAAGCGGCGACTTCCCCGGGCGGCGGCCTCTATCATAGCGTGGCTGCGCCGCTGTTTTTCGGCTGCGGCAACCTGCCCGGAGGCACGGGCGGCCACGGTGCCTTCCCGGCGGGAGTAGGCAAAGACATGGGCCTTTGCAAACCCGATTTCTTCCACAAAGGCAAGGGAAGCGGCAAATTCCTCCTGCGTCTCGCCCGGGAAGCCGACCATGACGTCGGTGGTAATCGCGCAGGCCGCCTCCCCGCCGAACCTCTCGCGTAGCTGGCCGCATAATCGGCGATAAAAGGCGGTATCATAATGACGGTTCATCCGGCGCAGGGTTTGGTCGCAGCCCGACTGGAGGGAAAGATGGAATTGAGGGCAAAGCTTATCGCATGCCGACAGCCGGTCGATAACAGCCGGGGTGAGCTGGTCCGGCTCAAGCGAGCCAAGCCGCACTCGGCGCAGACCGGGCGCTTGGGCCGCTGCTTCGACCGCGTCGGCTAGGGTATATCCCTCCCCCTGACCATAAGCCGAAAGATTGATTCCCACAAGCACCACCTCAAGAAACCCCTGTTCGGCCAAGGCGGCGGCCTCGGCGGCAACCGCCTCCGGCGGCTTGGAGCGCACTCGGCCCCGCGAGGTGGGAATAATACAGTAAGAACAATAGCGGTCGCAGCCGTCCTCTACCTTAATATACGCCCGTGTGCGGTCGCCGAAGCCGTCGGGCGCGAGGGACGAAATTTGTTTTTTGTGAGGAGGAATGTCCACCACCCGTTCGCCGGTCGACCGAAAACGCTCAATGAGCTCGACCAGTCGGTCATTGCCGGCGTTGCCAGTAACGACGTCCGCCTCCTCGAGCGTCGACGCCCGCTGCGGAAAGGCCTGCGGCATACAGCCGGTCAAAACCAGAACGGCCGAGGGATGCTCTCTGCGCAGCCGCCGCAGGGCCTGACGGTCCTTGCGGTCGCTCTCCGCCGTCACAGTACAGGAATTGAGCACCACCACGTCGGGCGACTGCGACAAGGGCACCGTCTCAATTCCGGCTTGTTCCAGCAGGCGAGATAACGCGTGCGTCTCGTATTGATTGACCTTGCATCCTAGCGTGTAAAAACCAGCTGTCACGGCTTCAAATCCTCCAATAATCCAACATTTGCGGGTCTCATTATAGACCAAATCACAAAGAATTACAACCGCTATTGACAGAGTCCAAAGAAATCTGGTATTATCCATAAATAGCATTGTGAATGAATCCGGGGAATATTGGCTGCGAAGGAATCCGCAACAATAGCATGGTTTTTCGCGTCGCTTTTATGTCTTTGGCGCAAAGTCTGCGGCGATTTTGCCGGGAGGCAGTCTGGCCCGGACAAGGAGAAAGGAAGTACCAGATAACATGGTAGAAAAAAGAATTCATATTAACACGCTCGACGAAGCGCGGCTTTTGGTCAACAATACCATGATGTGCGATTTTGACATTGATTTGACCAGCGACCGCTATGTGGTTGACGCCAAATCCATTATGGGAGTTTTCAGCCTGGATCTGAACCATCCCATCATTCTGCGGGCCGACTGCCGGGACGACGATCCCTTTTTTGAAAAAATAGCCGCTCTGCTGGTGGAATGAAATTCTGCGCGGGGGCATAGGATGAAGTGATAAAGTATCACCGCCGAGGGAGAGGTGTCCTATGTTTCTGTCACTCAAGTGCAACAAGCGCATCCTCATTATCACCGTCGCAGCCGTTGCGGCCATCGTTTTGCTCTGCGTGCTCGATTCGATGCTGGCGGCTCCGTCGAAGAGCGGCGGCGACGTCTCCTCCATGCAGGTGGCGGCCGCCGACGACATTGAGCGCACGCAGTTTCTCGCCCAGTACGGGTGGCCGGTTTCGCCCACCCCTGCTGAGGTGTACGAGGTGGAAATTCCAAAAACCTTTGACGAAATTTATGAAACCTACAACGATCTCCAGCGCAGCCAGGGCTTTGATTTGAGCGCCTACCGCGGGATGCGGGTCAAACGCTGGAGCTACGATATCACCAATTATCCCGACGGCATTCGCGGGGTGCGCGCCAACCTACTGGTCTACAACGATAAGGTCATCGGCGGGGACGTGTGCAGTCTCGAGAGCGACGGCTTTCTCCATGGCTTCCGTTCCACCGGTACGGGGATCGCCAACATGGCCGGGATTTTTTCATAACAGCCCGGTTTCACGCAGGGGGTGCGGTTTTGAACAGCCTGCTACTTCGGCTTGACAAAATAATATCCAATCAGCTTGGCCTTTCTCGGCGTCAGGTTCGGCTTCTGTGCCGTCAGGGAAGGGTGAAGGTAGACGGCCGCCCCGTTTTGTCCTGCGAGCAAAAGGTGGATCCTTCGGTGCAGGAGGTGACGGTCGACGGCCGTCCGCTTGCCTATCGCGCCTTTGTCTATCTCATGCTACATAAACCGGCGGGAATTTTATCGGCCAGCCGCGACCCCTCGCGCCCCACGGTGGTTGATCTGGCTCCTGAGGAATTTTCCCACCGTTCCTTGTTTCCGGTGGGCCGTCTTGACCGGGATACCACCGGCCTACTGCTGCTGACCGACGACGGAGAAACGGCGCATGGCCTGCTTTCTCCCCGGCGCCATGTGACGAAGGTATACGAAGCCCTGCTTGACGCCCCGCTGCCCGACGGTGCGGCGCAGGCTTTCGCTCAGGGAATAACTTTGGCCGACGGCTGCGTGTGCCGGCCCTGCGAGCTTACGGTGATTTCCGCAGGGGACAAGCCGGTGGTGCGTCTGGCGCTGACCGAGGGGATGTATCATCAGGTCAAGCGGATGTTTGGGGTGCTAGGCCTGGGGGTGGATGCGCTGCGCCGCGTTGCTATGGGACCTCTCGTATTGGACAGCGCTCTTGCGCCGGGGGAATGCCGGGAGCTGACCGATTACGAACGCGAGCTTTTGCTTGCCGCCGCGCAGGGAAAGGGTGCACAAGGAAATTCGCCACCCGACGTCTGCAAGCGATAAAGAGACTGGAGATTTGCTTTATTTAATGCAAAAGCCGCAGAAAATGACGGGGAATTTATACAAATTGTCTTTTCTGTCGTGAAAATATCTAAGGCTACATCCGAAAGTTTAGTGAAATATCTCACTTGCAATAGGCAAGGAACTTTGTTATAATGGTAAACGTTATTTCATAATGAAATAGTGTCTTCCACTGGATGCTTTGACTACATTAGGAGGTTGTTCTATGGCAAGTCTTTCGCTTCGTAACATCGGGAAAAAATACCCGGGCGGCGTCATGGCCGTTTCGGACTTCAATCTCGAAATTAAGGATAAGGAGTTTATCGTGCTCGTCGGCCCGTCTGGCTGCGGTAAATCTACCACCCTTCGTATGATCGCGGGATTGGAGGAAATCACCGAGGGCGAGTTGTACATCGGCGACCGTCTGGTTAACGATGTTGCGCCGAAGGACCGCGACATCGCAATGGTGTTCCAGAACTACGCTCTGTATCCGCATATGACGGTGTTCGGCAACATGGCGTTCGGCCTTAAGCTGCGCAAGACTCCGAAGGAGGAGATTAAGCGCCGCGTTGAAGAGGCAGCTCGCGCGCTGGAGATTGAGCACCTGCTTGACCGTAAACCGAAGGCTCTTTCGGGTGGTCAGCGTCAGCGTGTCGCGTTGGGACGCGCCATCGTGCGTGACCCGAAGGTCTTCCTTTTGGACGAACCTCTTTCCAACTTGGATGCTAAGCTGCGTGCCCAGATGCGCACCGAGATTTCCAAGCTGCATCAGAAAATCGGTACTACCTTCATCTACGTTACCCATGACCAGACCGAGGCTATGACCATGGCCAACCGCATCGTGGTCATGAAGGATGGTTACATTCAGCAGGTCGATACGCCGCAGCATTTGTATGACCGTCCCTGCAACGCGTTTGTTGCCGGCTTCATTGGTTCCCCGCAGATGAACTTCGTGGATGCTACGCTGCTTGAGGAGAATGGAAACTTCTTTGTGGAGTTTGGCTCTGAAGATACGAAGACCCGTCCGGGCGTCAAGTACAAAATTAAGCTTCCGGCGGAGAAAAACCGCAGAGATTGTCTCGTTCCTTATATTGACAAGCAGGTTATTTTCGGTATTCGTCCGGAGAATATCCACGACGAAGAGATGTACCTGTCCGCCATGCCCGATGGTATTGTAGAGGCCAAGGTGGAAGTTACCGAGCTCATGGGTGCTGAGATTTATCTCTATGTCGATTGTGAGGGCCATAGCCTGACCGCTCGTGTTTCTCCGAATTCGACCGCTCGCTCGGGCGATGTTATCAAAATTGCGTTGGATCCCACGAAGATCCATATTTTTGATAAGGAAACTGAGAAGACCATTTGCAACTAAATCGCTGTACCATAACCGTCCCGGCAGTAGTCGGGGCGGTTTTTTATATCGCAACACACAATTTAACAGATTGTATGGGGGAAGAACGCACACTTTGCCCCATTCTCATACGACCAATGGATTCTGAATGCGTTGTTAATATACGGATCGTCAGCGCAGGGCTGATTCGAGACAACGGTTGAAATTGCCGGACTGAGGGCCGAGGTGCGTTGCAACGTAACATGAGATCTACCAACGCGATAATTTCTGGTTTGAGCCGGCGCTATCCATTGGTGGCGTCTCATAGGACAAATTACACGGATATATGTTTACGGTTGTGGAAATTTGTAGGTGAATTTAGTGACAAATTGCAAAGCCGGTTTGCTTTGACAAAAAAGCACAAAACCAAATATTTCATTAATTCATTCAATACATAAAGAATAGATTTCCATCGCCAAATGGACAAAATAAAAACGACCCGCGATAATGCTCGCGGGTTGAATAAAAAATATATAAAAAAGGAAAAATCATTTTTCAAGACCGACTAGCCAGTTGATGGAAACCCCTAAAATGTCGGCTAACGCCACCAATTCAAAGTCGGTGACATGGCGAATTTGGCCTTCGAGTTTACTAAGACCGGAGGAATTCATTTCAATTCCGCGGATTTGCAGCTGCGCCAGCAAATCTTTCTGCTTCATATTGATTGCTTTGCGTTGCTGTTCGACACGAGTGCCGACAATGTTCCGGCTGCCCAAAGGCTGTTTGCGTATTCTCATAAAACCGTACACCTCCTACCAACTAAATTTGCTCCAAATTTATTATAAGGGAACAATTACATTATATGATTCTAATTGAGAAAATATTCATTTCTTTCATGAGATTTTCATATTTGTAGCTATATTTGTTCATATTTCACACCGCAATTACCTTGTTTTAGTTTGAGATACGGTTTTGATGTATTGCCTACATGATGAAATAGGCTAGCATATTGCTCCTTGCCAAGCAATGTGATTTTTTCCAGCGACAACTTGTAATTTGTCGGTTTTGTGCTAAAATAAAGTGGGAATTTATTTGAGTGATAAAGCCTATTTTTGCGAAAAGAGGGGAACACATCCATGTACCAGAGCGATAAAGAAGCCCGTAATCTCACGATGCTGACTGATTTTTATGAATTCACCATGGCCAATGGATATTTTCGTCATGGGCGGCGGGATACGATGGCCTGCTTTGATTTGTTTTTTCGCAAAATTCCAGACGGGGGCGGTTTTGCCATTACCGCGGGACTGGAACAGGCGGTCGAATATCTGCAATCCCTGCGTTTCACCGAGGGGGATATTGATTATCTGCGCTCGCAGGGGCACTTCAGCGAAGAATTTTTAGACTATTTGCGGGATTTTAAATTTTCCTGCGATGTCTGGGCCATTCCGGAAGGCACGCCGGTCTTTCCTCACGAACCCATCGTGACCGTGTGCGGCCCGATCATACAAGCGCAGTTTATCGAGACGATGCTGCTGTTGACCATCAATCATCAATCCCTTATTGCGACCAAGGCCAACCGCATTGTCCGTGCGGCCGATGGCCGGGATGTGGTTGAGTTTGGCGCGCGTCGCGCTCATGGGGCCGACGGCGCTCTTTATGGCGCGAGGGCAGCCACCATTGGCGGCTGCTGCGGCACTTCTCTCACCATGGCGCAGCAGCGTTTCGGTATTCCCGCCTGCGGCACCATGGCGCATAGCTGGATTCAAGCGTTTGACTCCGAGCTGGAGGCATTTACGGCGTATGCCGGAACCTATCCCAACGACTGTGTGCTGCTGGTGGATACCTACAATACCCTGCATTCGGGCGTGCCCAACGCCATTCGTGCCTTTGACGCTGTGTTAAAGCCCTTGGGGGTCCGGCCCAAGGCCATCCGGATTGATTCGGGCGATATCACCTATTTAAGCAAAAAGGCCCGGCGTATGCTCGACGAGGGGGGCTATCCCGATTGCCGCATCATGGTCACCAATTCGCTGGACGAATACCTCATTCGCGATATGCTGTCGCAAGGGGCGAAGGTGGATATTTTTGGTGTGGGAGAGCGGCTGATTACTTCCTCCTCCTCCCCGGTGTTCGGTGGGGTGTACAAGCTTTCGGCCGTGGAAAAAGAGGGCGAAATGCAGTCGCGGGTCAAAATCAGCGACAACATTCAAAAGCTGACCCTGCCGGGAATGAAAACGGTTTACCGCCTGTTCGATCGCGAGGTGGGCAAGGCGATCGCCGACTTGGTAACCCTTTCGCACGAGGAACTGGACGAGAACCAACCCTACGAACTATTTGACCCCGACCATACCTGGAAGCGCAAAACCATTTCGGGCTTTGTCGCCCGCCGGCTTCAGCAGCCGGTGTTTCTAGGGGGAAGATGCGTGATGCACTGCCCCACCCTGCATGAGATTCAGGCCTATTGCCGCCGCCAGGTGGAGCATCTTTGGGAAGAGGTGCTGCGGTTTGAAAACCCGCATAACTATTATGTTGACTTGTCCAAAGAATTATGGGACGAGCGGCAGCGGCTGCTGGAAAGTCATGGCGGTTTTCTTCCCATGCTTTGAAAAAACGGCTGTTTTGCACGGCCGGGACGCAGAAAGGATATTGCACATGAAATGGAACGTACGCGCCACGGCGTTGCTGTTGTCGGCCGCCCTTTGTTTGGCTTTGAGCGCCTGCGGCGACACTGAGCCGGAGGTTTCCTCCCAGAGCGAGCCGGAGGCTTCTTCCGCCCCCTCGATTATCACCGATTATTTTGATGGAGTAAGCACCCGGGCCATTGACGCACAGGAAATTTTGGCCTCGGTCGAGGCGGGGACGTTTGTCGCCAAAGACACCAACGGCGACCCGGTGGAGGTCACCCTGGGGATGACCGAGACTCCCATTCGCACTGCATTTGAGGCCAACGGTGAACTGTTTGGCTCGGAAGGGGACACCTACATTCGGTTTTTTACCGGGTATACCCAGATGTATATTCTCAAGAATGATCCGAGCAAGGGAATGATCGCTCTGGTTCATTCCGATACGGCGTATGGATTTGAAATCAACACCACCAACCGGGAAAGCATCGAGGCTGTGTTGGGGAAACCGTCGGCCGAAGGGCCTGCCACGGCGACCCAAGCCGAGGTTTTGTTCGACCCAAATGTGGAGGCCTACCGCATGGTGTATGAGAGTGGGGAGAACCGGTTGGAATTTTTCCTGGTTGATAATCTTCTTGCCGCCACCAGCTTGAGCAACAAGGAACTGTGGCAGCGCTAACCCCATCGAAAGGATGAGACGCCCATGAAGACGCAGATGCATTGGATTGCCCCGGGAGAGGATTTTTCCCCCTGCCGGCGCATCCGTATTGCGGTGTTTTGCGACGAGCAGGGATATCGGGTGGAGGACGAATTTGACGCTGAGGACGCCGCGGCTCATCATCTCTTGATGACCTTGGACGGCGAGCCAGTGGCCACGGGACGTATTTTGCCGGTATCCGAAGGCGTTTGGCGGCTGGGGCGTATCGCGGTATCCCGTGTGCTGCGGGGCACCGGGCTGGGCCGGGTTTTGGTGGAGGAACTACGCCGAAAAGCCCAGTCGTTGGGCGCGGAGCGCTTTTTGCTAGACGCTCAATGCCGTGTGGTGGGATTTTATGAAAAATGCGGCTTTGTCGTCACGGGTGAGGAGCATATGGACGGACATGTTCCGCACGTTGGAATGGAATGGCGGGGCGAGCCGGCGGAATCCTCCCTGAATATCGCTGCGCGAAAATAGGAGGTACGGTTATGATTATATCGTCCGAACAGGCGGAACAGGCGGCGCTGATGCGCTGCGCCGAGGCGATGTGCGCGGCCGCGCGCACTGCTCCCAAGGCGAAGGGAGTGGACCACATCGTCTGCTGTATCCTGACCGGAGAAGACATGGAGGCTCTCGCCCGGGAAATGGAGCGGCTGAGCGTCGAATTGTCTTATGGATTCCTGGCCCGGGACGCACAGAACGTGCGCGAAAGCCAGGCTGTAGTGCTCATCGGCGCCCGGTATGGCCAGAGGGGCCTCGGGGAAGGCTGCGCCCGCTGCGGCTTTGACGGCTGTGCCGCCTGTGCGCAGGCGGGGGCAGTGTGTGTGTACGACCCGATGGATTTGGGCATTGCTTTGGGGGCTGCGGCGGTGGTTGCGGCCGAGCGCCACATCGATAACCGTATCATGTTTTCCTGCGGCCGAGCAGCCAATGAGCTGGGCTTGTTGGAAGGCGCGCCGCTTGTCATGGGAATTCCTCTCAGCGTGAGTGGGAAGTCCCCCTTTTTTGATCGAAAGCCCAAGGCATAACGGCAGGTAAGGAAATGAGCGGCAGCAAGCATATGCTTACTGCCGCTCAAAAGTGAATCAAGGCCAAGGTTTTTCGACCGTTGCCTTTGAGTTCATTGTCATAATATCCTGCGACTTCGAAAAAGAATCCTCTTTAAAAACATTACATTCCCTGGTGGAATCGGAGCAAGCGCGCTTCGGTCGGTGCCATCGCCTTGTTTGGATAGACAAATTAAAAATTTTTTGAAATTTTGAATGGATTTTCTTTGGTCAGTCGTATTAGAGATGAAGCCGAAAACGGCTATCCAAACAATGGGGGAATCACCATGAGAAAAACGTTTGTTGGAGTTATAACCGCAGCAATGGTATTATCCATTGGTGCAACCAGCGTATTCGCAGTAGGCTCGGGGACGGGGCGAAATTACGTTGACGCCGACGGCGACGGCGTCTGCGACCGTGCCGACCGTGTTTGTAGCTATGTTGATGCGGACAACGACGGTATTTGCGACAACCGCGGCGCGTGTCAAGCAAGCGAAACAGCCGGAGCCAGGCATGGCAGACAATTTATCGACGCTGACGGCGATGGCGTCTGCGATAACACCGATCGTGTTTGCAGCTACGTTGATGCTGACAACGACGGCATTTGCGACAACCGCGAAGCGTGTCAAGCAAGCGAAACGGCCGGAGCCAGGCGTGGCAGACAATTTATTGATGCCGATGGTGACGGCGTTTGCGATAACGCCGCAGCCGGACAAGGAAGAGGAAAAGGGAAAAGAAACAACGGTCAAGGCGGATGTAGCCGGTAAAAAAGGATGTCGTTATGCGCAGCGAGCAAGAGGCAAACCGTGCCATTGAACGATATGCCGATACCGTTCGGCGGCTTTGCATGATACATTTAAAAAATTATGCGGATACCGAGGACATATTTCAAACGGTGTTTTTGAAGTATGTCCTTAGTTCCGTTTCGTTCGAAAGCGAAGAGCATGAGCGTGCATGGTTTATTCGAGTAACACTCAACGCCTGTAAAGACTTGCTCAAAAACTTTTTTCACAGCCGTACGGTAGCCTTAGACGAAATTATAGAACAGTCTGCACCGCTTTCCCCGGATCACAAAGAAGTTTTAGAAGCGGTATTTTCTCTTCCTCAGAAGTACAGAGACGTTGTTTATCTGCATTACTTTGAAGATTATACCGCCCCACAAATCAGCGGCATTTTGAATAAAAATGTAAATACCATTTATACGCTCCTGACTCGTTCCAAGCAAATGCTGCGAGAAAAGCTGGGAGGTGACGAATATGAATTATGATATAAAAGAAACGTTTCGTCAAATACAGGCAGAACAAGCATTAAAAGACCATACCAAAGCGTTTCTCGTGCAGAAAACACACGGATATGCCAAAACAAAGACAGTACGATGGCCAGCTCGTGTTTGCGTTGCCGCATGCGCGTGTCTGTTGCTACTGCTGGTGGGAGGGCGCTGGCTTTACTTTACCCCCACGTCGCAAATCAGCATCGACATCAACCCGTCGCTTGAATTAAGCGTCAATCGGTTCAATCGGGTGATTTCTGCAAACGGCCTCAACGATGACGGCCGGGAGTTTGCAAACGCCCTGGATATCAAATTTACGAATTATACAGACGCAGTTCGTCGAATCTTGGAAGACGAAAATATAGCAAGATTACTATCCAATAACGAGGTTATGACCATTACGGTTACCGGGCCGGATGAAACACAGTCTGCGAAAATATTTTCTGAAATGAAAGGATGCGCAGCGGAACGAAAAAACACCTATTGCTATTTCGCCGGTTTGGAAGAAGTCGCGGCGGCCCACGAAGCAGGGCTATCTTACGGAAAATACAGAGCCTTTTTGGAGATACAAGCTCTCGACCCGGATATTACCCCCGACGCAATACAGGATATGACCATGAGGGAAATCCGAGATCTCATTAACAGTTTATCCACTGACCATGAAAATGAAATATCGTCCAACGGTCATAAAGGCCATGGGCATCGCGGATTTGGCAGCGGTCATGGAGACAAACAGGAAAATGGAGAATAAACCTTCCTCCAAAAAACAACGAGACTTTTATCATGGAAAGGGGCGTTAAAATGATATTATCCGATAAAACAATATTGAAAATGCTCAAAGCCAAGACATTAACCATAGAACCTTTGGAAGTCGAACAGGTGCAGCCTGCCAGCGTAGACATTCGCTTAGGGAATACCTTCAGCATCGTGGAAGATTCTGCGACGGGTATCATTGATTTGGAAAAAGAAATGCATTACAAAACCATTACGAGCGATACTTATCTTTTACTGCCCAATCAATTCGTTCTGGCAACCACAATGGAATATTTTGATTTGCCGAATGACTTGACTGCGTTTGTCGAAGGAAGAAGCTCATTGGGAAGAATGGGGTTGTTTATTCAAAATGCCGGATGGGTTGACCCAGGCTTTCGAGGAGAGATAACGCTCGAGCTATACAACGCCAATCGTTGTGCGATTGAACTGAAAGCCGGTCGCCGGGTGGGTCAGCTTGTATTTGCAAAAATGGACGACACCGCCTTGAATCCATATCACGGGAAATATCAGGGGCAAAAAGGCGCTACCGGCTCAAAGGTGTTTTTGGATCACGAAATTCTTTGATTGCCGGCGGG
>CABQCM010000003.1 GCA_902462665.1 uncultured Oscillospiraceae bacterium
TGTTGCCGGCGCCCGCCGGTTCGCTGACCGAGGCGTAGGGAGTACCACGCCCGGCAATGTTTCCGTCATCGAGTTGAGCAGCAACGGTTCCATAAACCTCCAACTCGGAAATACTGGAAAAGCCGTCGCCGCCCGCCGTGCCGATGACGCGGATGGCATCGCCCGAAATGGGGCTGAATTCAAAGGTGTAGGATTCAAAGTTATCGCCAAAGCTCATGCGATCGTCAGCGTTGGGGTAGTTGGGGGTGTTGGTCAGCGTAACCGCTTTCCATTCGCCATCCTTACGAACCTCGACGCGCAGGGAACCGTCCTTGAACCAGCCGCCGTTGTCATAATGACACCCCTCCTGGAACACCAGTTTGGTGAAGGAATACACTTTGGAAAAATTGTATCCAAAGGATTCTTCAAACTCGGTTTTTGCACCATAGGTATCATATTGCCAGGCGCTGTCGCCCGCGGCAAAGACCGGCTCGGGCTTGTAGCCGTCGCATATGATACTGATGTCCTTGTTTCCAGCCCCGGCCGGAGAGCTCATCGAGGCGTAGGGTATTCCCTTGACAGCGATATTCTCGTCCCCGGCCTCAGCGGCAGCAAAGGGAACGGCGCTTGCCGTCAGCGCCGCCACAAGAGCCAGCGCCAGAAGGGATCTTCGCAGTTTCATACGTTTCATACGATTGCATCCTTTCTTCTTGACATTAGTGTTCTTCTCGTTTAATATAAAGGAAGAACGAGCATAAGTCTAATGGAAAAATGGTGAAAACTATGCCGAAACCATCAAAATCGAACGTTTTGTATTTTGACCCAATTAGTTCGGATGATTTTCCCGTCATTGCCTTTCCCATGGATATGACTCCGGAAAATCCTGGGTCGCTGCATTTTCATCGGGGCATCGAGCTGGGGTATTGCCACAGCGGCGCGGGGGTGTTCTATATTGATCGTCAGATTCATCGTTTTACCGCCGGCACCGCTACCGTCATCTTTCCCAGCCAGCCACACATTGGCCGCAGTGTTTCGGCGCATCCGTGCCAATGGGAATTTATGAACGCGGACATTGATCGTCTGCTGGATGGGGTTCCCGCCGCTTCTTTGATGTTGAATCGTCTGCTGGCGCAAGCGGATACGGTGCCCAATTTATATCACAGCAAAAACGCGCCGGAAATTACCTCTCTGGTTAAAATGATTTTTCGGGAATTTTCAGAAAAAAGGGAGATGGAACGGAAAACGGATTATATCCGGGCGCTTTTGTGGGCGCTGATCGTGCAGCTGGACGAGTTTCGCGGCACAGGTGAGCCAAGTGCCGCTGTGTCGAAGGATTTATACTACCTGATTTGGCCTGCGGTAGAATATATGACGGGACATTATGGGGAACAAATTCACTACGAGGAGCTGACCCGGCTGTGCTTTTGCTCGGAGGCAACTCTGCGGCGCGCCTTTCTGACCGTCATGGGATGTACACCAATGCAGTATTTGACCGAAACGCGGCTCAAAGCCGCCGCCGGCCTACTGCGCACCACCGACATGTCGGTTTGCGATATCAGCATGGAGGTAGGCTATCAAAATGTTTCGGCGTTCAACCGCACCTTTAAAAAACGCTATGGGAAAACGCCGGTTTCCTATCGTCAAACATGATATTTAGAAGCGATTGAGCCTGTAAAACAACAATACGGAAACGATTTGGATGAAATCGAATTTTGTGGAATAGAATCCGCTACTATAGTTTCCTATATAAAAAATAAAATTTGAATTTGGGCTGGGAAAGAGCATTGAATTGTGAAAAACATTGCAAATACTGACTTTTTTGTACATTAAGGCACTTGAAATCACAATGATTTTTGGTGATTTGGTGCTCAAATGGTGCCCGAATCTTCTATGATGATATAAAGCGATATAAGCAGATGTAAGGAAATATCATAATTTTCGGGAGCAAAAGCATTTTTCCTTTCGCTTTTTTATCTGCCATATAAGTAGAGAATATGGTAGAAAAATTTATATCTGAACGATATAATGTAATTGTTAAAGAAATCTGCAATTTCCGATTTAGCGAGGTGGCTTATGAACATAGATAGCAATTTTAGAGGGAATATGTATGTTGTTCAAGATAGCAAGGTCGTAATAGAACATGTGTCCGGACTGGCTGATTTGGCAAATGAAATCCCAAATACAATAGAAACAAAATTTGCTAGTGCATCAGCAGGAAAAGTATTTGTTGCTGTAGCCATCTTACAGTTAATTGAGCAAGGAAAACTGAATTTTGAGGATACATTAGGAAAACTGCTTGATATTGATTTATACGATATAGATGTTGATGTGACAGTAGAGCAATTATTAAATCATACTTCGGGAATACCAGATTATTTTGATGAAAGCATTATGGACGAATACGAGGAATTATGGTTTGAGTATCCTAATTACAAGATCAGGCATAATAATGATCTGTTCCCGTTGTTCATAGATAAGCCTATGATGTATCCGAAAGGTCAAAAATTTCAATACAACAATTCAGGTTATGTGTTGCTGGCAACGATAATTGAAAAAGTAACGGGAATGTATTTTGATAAGTATCTGCAAAAAAATATTTTTGATGTATGCGATATGAATGGAACGGGTTACTATGAACTGGATAGATTACCATCAAAATGTGCAAATAATTATATTTATTGTGCTGATACAAATGATTTCCGTACAAATATTTTTTCTGTTGATGCAAAAGGAACGGGGGCGGGAGGAGCTTTTATAACAGTAAAAGATATAGTCAATTTTTGGACGAACTTATTAAATGAAAACCTTATTTCAAAAGAGTTTCTTTCAAAGATGTTTACCAAACAAAGCGGGGACGGTGCCGACGCTGAAGAAGGCTACTATGGCTATGGCGTATGGATTATTGACAATCCATGTGGTAAAGATTTGGTTTATTTTCAAGGTTTTGACCCTGGTGTAAGTTTTATTTCCGAATATAATCCCAATAATGGAATGATTTCTGTTTTGGTGAGTAATTATGGGGATAATGTTTGGAAAGAAATGAGAAAGATTAGAAGCAATTTTTATAAATAGTATTTCGTAACTTCCGGTTCGCTAAAGGGGCGGGGATATTTTCAACAGACTAAAATGCGTTGCATTTTACGGAAAAGGATACCCTTTTCCTATGCTTGCTATGCTATGGAACTTTTAACAAAGGAACGGAAAGAAATGAATAAACATAACGGATAGCAATTCTCTTTGAAATGTTACGTAGTTAAAGATTGTTTTGGATGGAAAAGGTATAAAGACCTTGCCTTATCAGCTTGAGTGCTGTAAAGTCTTTATTTGAAAGGTTTATTGAACCTCTATTGCGTAACATAAGGGCATAGAAATAAGGCAGTTCTAAATTGCTTTGAGGGCGCGATAACGTTGTCCTGTGCCTATGTGTATCGTCTCCTTCGTGGTGCCAAAATGGTGCCCAACATTACAAGACCAACTTATGCAGAGATATAAAACAATAAACAGAAATATGCGGAAATCCTTGATTTTAAGCCATTTTCTCATAGTGCCTTAAACATGTATGAGGGCTTATAAGAAGATTCCCGTCTATCAAATCAATAAAAAATAATATTTTCTTTGATTTCCTCCATCACCAACACATTTTTCATCGTGCGCAAACAATCGTATTCAACCCGCAAAAGCACTTGTTCCACGAATACAAGCACTTTCAAAACTTGTTACCAAATTGTTTTGCGAAACATTTTTCGTCATTTTTCATAACACGAAACGCAATTCGTTTCCCTCGCCGATAAATTGTTATATCCTTCCTAAAAAAGGAGGAATATAACATGTCATTCAAGCTCACATTCTCTGGGGATATCAGCGAGGCGCGCAGAAAAAAGAATTGGACGCAGCAGCAGGTTGCCGACCATATTTCGGTCGATGTACGCACCTATCAAAATTGGGAAAACGCCAAGAAAGTTCCGAATCTGGCTGGCTTCTACAAAGTCGTCAATCTGCTTGGCCTGAATCCGAACGACTACTGCGAACTGTTTGAAGACGAAGAATCCTGATCGCATTGCCGCGCGCTCCAGTCGTCTGACCGGTAGTATCATTTGCATGTCGCGTTTCGAGTATGATGTCCGTCATTATCGACCAATTGAAAACGGCAGTAAAGATCATGTTCTGCATGTTTGAGCTTACTATCAAAACAAGGGCGGCTACGGTCACGCCATTGAGGCAGACTGCTGGAATTCCAATTCGACGCCATTGCATGCAAGCAGCGCAAGCGAGATCATAAAAGAAATTGATTATCCGAACCGCCGGCATCCTTTGATACAGGGCTTGCGCAAATGGTATGCAAACGGTGAATATTTTAACGGAAAGCATTGGTCTATCACCGTGGCGCGCAACAACGATTATCCGCATGTACCGTGGTGGCATACCAACAGCGTAAGTTTTTGTCATACCGACTATAACGGTACCGCACAAATCGCCGGGTTTATCGTGCGTTATGCTGAGCCTGACAGTGAACTGTTTCGTCTGGGAATTCGCATCGGTAAAGGAAGCCGTGAAAGCTTTATCCTATCAAAGATACCATGGGCATGCATACCTGCGCCTGCTATAAGCGAATATTATAAAGCCAATCAAGATATTGCGGAATACGAATGCGAGTTTATCGTGAACACGCAGCTCGACGACGGCGCTTGAGATATTTTATGGGAATGGGAGAAATTTCCGAACAAATAGGCCCGTCAGCAAAAACTGGTGGAAATGCAACGGCATTATTTTCAATTTGCTCTATCTCAAAGGATTTGACGCTTTTCTATCAAAGCAGGTTATTTACGCTCCCCCCTCCTTTGATTGTTGGAAAACCGTATTTTTTAGAAATGGCGGTGAATTTTGTCTTTACTTTTGGAAGTACATGGCGTATAATATGACTTAACATGGTACAAAATGCATTATGAATATAAAAGGGAGTAGCGGGCGGCAATAGCCGTAGTATTTGGCGTCAATCCGATGGAAAACATCCGCAAATACATTTAAACCGCAAGACTTTTATTATGATTTCCTGGGAATCATAATAAAAGTCTTTTCTTTTTTGATTTGTAACGCTTTGTACCGCGATAATCGAGCCTTCCACCGGCAAGAAGTATGATAACGAAAGGTGCTGAAAGGATAAATGATGGAGTTGTTTTCCAACCTTGGTGAAATCCAGTGGCAAATGGTTGTCATGTGGTTGATCGGCGGGCTGCTGATCTACCTCGCCATCAAGAAAGAGATGGAGCCGACTTTGCTGCTCCCCATGGGGTTTGGCGCAATCCTTGTCAACCTCCCCTGGTCGGGAGCCATCACGCAAACCTATCCCACCGGCGTGGAACCCGGCCCGCTCAACGTCTTATTTGACGCAGGCATTGCCAACGAGCTCTTTCCGCTGCTGCTCTTCATCGGCATCGGGGCAATGATTGATTTCGGTCCCCTGCTGTCCAATCCCAAAATGATGCTCTTTGGCGCGGCGGCCCAGTTTGGCATCTTTTTCACCTTGAGTCTGGCGCGGCTGTGCGGGTTTGACCTGATTGATGCCGCCTCCGTTGCCATCATCGGCGCGGCCGACGGGCCAACCTCCATCTTTGTTTCCCAATATTTTGGCTCGCAATATGTAGGACCCATTATCGTCGCCGCCTATTCCTATATGGCGCTAGTCCCCATTATTCAGCCTCCGGTCATTCGTCTGGTTACCACCAAAAAGGAACGCATGATCCGTATGCCCTATGCGCCAACCAGCGTTTCCAAGCCGGTGCGCATCCTGTTCCCCATTCTCATTACCGCCATTGCCGGGCTGGTCGCGCCTCGTTCGGTCGCACTGGTCGGATTTTTGATGTTCGGCAATCTCATTCGCGAATGCGGCGTGCTGCGCGGTTTGAGCGAATCGGCGCAAAAGGAGCTTGCCAACCTGATCACCCTGCTGCTGGGCATTACGGTGGCTACCAAGATGCATTGGCAGGCCTTTTTGGATCTCAAAACCCTCATGATTATGGGGCTTGGCCTGGTCGCCTTTGTGTTTGACACGGTGGGCGGGGTACTCTTTGCCAAATTCCTCAATCTGTTTTTGAAAAATAAGATCAACCCCATGATCGGTGCGGCCGGTATCTCAGCCTTCCCCATGTCCTCCCGGGTGGTTCATCAGATGGCCCTTAAGGAGGATGACAGCAACTTTATTCTCATGCACGCGGCTGCCGCCAACGTGTCCGGGCAAATCGCCTCGGTCATCGCAGGCGGACTCATTATCACTCTGGTAAGCAACATGCTCTAAGCGAAAGGAGAACTTATCATGCAGGAAAACATTCAGGCCCTTCTCGACAGCCTGCCCATCATGGGCTACGGTATGGCGGGTATCTTTATCTGCATTGTCGTAATTATGATATTTATTTTCGCACTCAGCAAGGTTTTTCCCGAAAAAAAAGAGAAATAATTTTCTTGTTCTACAGTAATACAACAACGCCCCCGGGCGAAACGTTAGGTTTCGCCCGGGGGCGTTTTTATATTCCAATTATTTTAGAAATGAAATACTGCTTATCATACAGCTCGGGACTGCTGTTCCTGCACGATCCAGCGGGACAGCTTGCGCAGTTCAAAGCCTGCGAAAAGCAGCACGACCACACCCGCGGCAATATCGGCTGAGACCCCAGCATAGAGCACGCCATCCAGCCCAAACCAAAGCGGGAGCGCCAAAACCAGCGGAATCAGCAGGATAATCTGGCGCAGCATAGACAGCACGGTGGCCTTGAACGGCTGGCCGGTGGCCTGAAAATAGCTGGTGGCCACGATTTGGAAGCCGGCAAAGAGCACGCCGCCAAGGAAAATTCGCATGCTGCGCACCGCGAACTCGGAAAAGGTGGCGTTATCCGTTCCAAAAATGGAAAGGATGGGCCCCGGGAAAAGCTGACACATCAGCCACCCCAACGTGGAGGCGGTCACCGAAGCCGCCGTTGCCAGCAAATAGGTGCGCCGGATGCGCCGCGGATTGCCCGCGCCGCGGTTGTAGCCCAAAATCGGCTGACTTCCCACACCGATGCCAACGCAAATGGAAATGAGAATCATATTGGTTTTCATCACGACGCCCATGGCGCTCAAAGCCACGTTACCGCCTACATTCGACAAATCGCCGTAGTGGCGCAAAGAATTGTTCATGACAATCTGGGTCACCGTGTTAGCCAATTGAAGCACCGAACTGGAAAAGCCCAGCGCGGCAATCTGCCGCAGGATACGCCCTGAGGGGCGCATACTATGGCGAGTAATTTTATTTTTACTAGCAAAAAAGAAATACCAAATCAACACGACGGCGCTGACCACTTGGGAGAAGGAGGTAGCCACGGCCGCGCCGACCACGCCCCAATGGAAGCAAAAAATAAAAATGGGGTCGAGAATGATGTTGAGAATAGCGCCTGCCAACAGACTAATCATCGACAAAATGGGCTTACCATCGGTGCGGGCAATATTGGATAAGCTGACCCCCAGCACATTGAAGGGCACACCCAACAAGATGATGCCGGTATATTGCCGCGCATAGTCCATTGTTTCGGCGTCCGCGCCAAACAGGTTCAGCAACGGGTCGAGAAAGAGCAGGCCTAAAATCATGATGACGACACCGAACGCCACCGACAGAGAAAAAACATTGCCGTAGGTATGCCGGGCCTCGTCCTCCTTCTTCTCTCCCAGCTTGATGGCCGCATAGGCGCTGCCCCCGGCACCCAGCATGGTAGAGACAGCCAGCACAATGGTGACGACCGGAAAGGCAATGGTCGTGGCCGCGTTACCGAGATAGCCCACTCCCTGACCAATAAAAATTTGATCGACGATGTTATAAATGGCGTTGACGAGCATGGATATGACCGATGGAATGGCGAATTGCGCCAGAAGCCGCCCAATGGGGGCGCTTCCCAACGGATTGTCGGATGGAAGAATATTGTTTTCTTGTTCTGCTTGCTGTGTTTTGACTTGTTCCATAGAGTTTTGCCTTTCTATCATGCTGTGTTGGCCTCGCTGGCGGAAATCCATGTTTCTCACTGCCTGCGAAGCCTCGAATTCACAGCGACGCTGGTTTCGTTGTTCTTTACTCCCGGCCGGCGGCCTGAACGATCAGGTCGGCGCATTCCGAGAGCCCAAGCGCACCGGAATGCAGCATGAGCTGATAATTGCTCCGGCTGCCCCACTTGCGCTCGGTATAATGATTGTAATAAATGGCGCGTGAACGATCCCGATCGGCCAAAATGCGGGAGGCTTTTTTCTCCTCCACACCGTATTCCCCGACCGCGCGCCGCAGCTTACTGTCCAAATCGGCATAGACAAAAACATTGAGACAATGGGGATTCTCCCGAAGAACGTAATCGGCGCACCGACCGACGATGACACAGGGCCCCTGACCTGCTAGTTCCCGGATGACCTTGCTTTGAGCAAAATAAATGGTGTCCTGCGGCGCAAGGGTATCGGCCCCGGTGGTACGCTCGGCATAAAAACCGGTCACGGCCAGATTAAACAAAAAGCTGGAGGTGATGCGGTGTTCGGCCTGATCGACAAATTCCTCCGAAAAGCCGGTGTCCTGCGCTGCCATCTGGACGAGCGCCCTGTCGTAAAACGGGATTCCCAGACGCTCGGCGACCAGCTCCCCGATACGCCGGCCGCCGCTGCCAAACTCCCGGCTGATGGTAATGATAGGGGATGTGCTCATAACGACCATCCTTTCTTTCCTTGTTGAGTGGGACAATGCCGTCCGCCTTCTCCCGGCCTGGGCGGCGGGCTATCGTCTCTGCCTGTCGCACAGACTTCCGGTAAAAACACCCGGACGGCTGCCCATGGCGGTACCAAGTTCCCATTCTGAACACCGAAACCGAGGCAGCGTCTGCATGTATGGCTTTTCGCCCGCATGCAAGGCGGCGCGGTTTCTTTGGTTTAGAAGAAAACGATTTCGTACCATGGGCGGCCGTCCGGCTCAAAAATGCGGGTTAAAACTCCAGCTTTTTCTCAATGATGGAACGCAGCTCGCCCACCGGGACACGCTGCTGCTGCATGGTGTCGCGGTCGCGCACCGTCACGCAGCCATCCTCCGCCGAATCAAAGTCATAAGTGATACAAAGCGGAGTGCCGATTTCATCCTGGCGGCGGTAACGCTTGCCGATGGAGCCGGCATCGTCGTAATCCACCATGAAATATTTCGACAGCTCGCCGCGAATCGCGTCGGCCGGCTCGGAAAGCTTTTTGGAAAGAGGCAGCACACAGGCCTTAAACGGCGCGAGCGCGGGATGCAGACGCAGCACCACGCGGGTATCGCCCTCGCCCACCGTCTCCTCGTCGTACGCATCGCACAAAAAGGCGAGCGCCACCCGATCGGCCCCCAGTGAAGGCTCGATGACGTAAGGAATGTATTTCTCGTTCTGCTCCTGATCGAAATACTCGAGCGATTTCCCTGAAACCTCCATATGACGGCCCAAGTCAAAGTCGGTGCGGTCGGCAATGCCCCACAGCTCGCCCCAACCAAAGGGGAAGAGAAATTCAATATCCGTGGTGGCATTGGAATAGTGGGAAAGCTCTTCCTTCTCATGGTCGCGCAGCCGCAGATTTTCCTCCGTCATCCCCAGAGAAAGCAGCCACTGGTGGCAGTAGTTTTTCCAGTAATCAAACCACTCTAAATCCGTACCGGGACGGCAGAAGAACTCTAGCTCCATTTGCTCAAATTCTCTGGTGCGGAAGGTGAAATTGCCGGGGGTAATCTCATTGCGGAAGGATTTTCCAACCTGCGCCACGCCGAAGGGCAGCTTACGGCGGGTCGAACGCTGAACATTAAGGAAGTTGACAAAAATCCCCTGCGCGGTTTCCGGCCGAAGATAAATTTCGTTTTTGGCGTCTTCCGTCACGCCCTGGAAGGTTTTGAACATCAGGTTAAACTGACGGATATCGGTAAAATTACATTTGCCGCAATCGGGGCAGGGAATGCTGTTTTCCCGAATGACCTCCGCCATTTTTTCCAGACTCCAGCCAGCGGGGTTAAAGCCGGCGTCTTCCAGAAGCTGGTCGGCGCGGTGGCGGGTTTTGCACTCCTTGCAATCCATCAGCGGGTCAGAAAAGCCGCCCACGTGACCGGAAGCGACCCAAACCTGCGGATTCATCAAAATCGCGGCGTCCAAGCCCACATTATACTTGCTCTCCTGCACGAATTTTTTCATCCATGCCTTTTTGACGTTGTTTTTAAATTCCACGCCGAGCGGGCCGTAGTCCCAGGTGTTGGACAGCCCGCCGTAAATTTCGCTTCCCGCGAACACAAAGCCGCGCCCTTTGGCTAAGGCAGTGATTTTTTCCATGGTTTTCTCAGTGGCGTTCATTCGGATTCCCCTCCGTTTTTGTTGCGTTGGTTAATGATTTATTATAAGGCGAAATCAGGAAAAAGTCAAGGAAATTCCAAACAACTTCCATGCCACGACAGACAAAAAAGAACCCGTCCTCCGCGATGAGCAGAGAACGGGCCTTTTCTTTTTTTACTGGAGCATGGCCACAATACGATTATGCCAAGCCAGCGTTACTAATTTTTCATTAGCTGCACTTTAGCCGCCTCGGTTACGGCTAACCAAGCTGCGGGAGAATACTCGTCCTGATTTTGCGATTTCAGCCATGTGCCGACCTCGTCAAACCTGGAAGACAGCGTGCTCGAACCGTGGGTACCCTCATAAATTTTCATCAGGCATTCCTGTGCCTCAGCCGGAGGCAGCTCGCCAATACAGCTTAGAATATCCCGCCGCTGATCCGCCTGAGCTTGCGGCTTGCAATCGTCGTACATTTTTTCGTATAGCTTCAAAAGCTGCTGATTGGTCGTCTCACGACAGCGGACGACGTCGGCAATCGCCTGCGCCTTTCCCTGACTGCCAATATCACCGGGGTCGTTGGCCTCCAACTCCCCCAATTCGGCAATGGCATCGTTAAGATAGGCTGTCTGAGCGGCAATTTTTTCGATCTGCTCCAGAATATAGTTCATAGACAGCGCCTTGGACGACGCTTGCGGCGTTTCCTCCGCCATGACGGCTGCCGGTTCGGAAATAAGATTGTTCTGCGTCATTTCGTGACCCTCCAAATTCATTTTGGGCGGACACGCCAGACATATTTTGTTTTCTCCAATCAAGCGTGCCCGTCCGTTTTTTACCAGACCCTTGGCCCGTTTCGGGTAGGTCGCTTCGTATTGGTTGCCTTGCTCATCGACTACAATGATGTTTTTGATTATGGGTGTCATCCCCCTTGTATTCGATTGTCAGGGTGAACGCTGTTTTTTGCGATGGGTGCCGTCCCCAGTTCACACAGGCAGTATAACACAAATATTTCTCATCCTACTTCCAAATGCGATATAAAAAGGCACAACAACCGTCTATCGCTCTTTTATTCGGTAACCGGTACCAGCTTGGTGCGCGACGTGGTGTTCGCACCCGTACGGAAATAGACGTACACATCGTCCCCATCCACATACCAGTTGGGGCCGTCGTGTCCCATCCCGCCGCCGGTGGTGGGATAGATTACCTTGCCCAGCACATCCCAATGAATGAGGTCTTTGGAGCGTGCGAAAGAATGACCCCAATCGGCTTGACCATATGGCGCCTCGGTGCTGACCTCATAAACCATGTAGTACCATCCGCCGCTGTAGACAATATCGCGGCGGCCGGTCGTGCCCGCGTCGAATCGCCCGGGGACGGTAGGAATGATGGGGTTGTTTTCCGCCCTGGTCAAATGGTAAAGATCCGGGCCGGTGGCCACGCAGATCTGGCAGGTTTCCCAATCGAAGCAGTGATAGTAGAGATACCAGGTGTCCCCTTCCTTATACAGATCGGGGGTTCCCACGTTGGCCGCTTCAATGCCGACGCCGGTGTAATCCAGAATCTTCCCCTGTTTTTCAAAATGAATGCCGTCGGTGGAGGTAGCAAGGCCAACCGCGCCGTTACAACCCTCCGCGCTTCCTTCATAGACCAGATAGTAGACGCCCTCGTCCAGCCAGATGCCGGCGAAGCTGGTCATGTTGGCGTCCCACGTGCCGGGAGTCGGTTCGACCACCACGCCCTTATCGGTGAAATTCACGCCGTCGGTGGACACCGCCAACCGCGTGGACATTTTTCCCTGCGAATTACCGCCGATATAATAGGCCCAAATTTCATCCCCCACCTTAAGAAAATCGGGGAAATGCATATGGAATTGGGCACCGATTCCCTCGTCAGTCAACAGCTCGGTTGTCTTGCCGGTGAACAGGCCGTCCAACGTGACAGCCACCGCGGCACTGGTGTGGTCAACCGGCTCAGTTTTCGCCGGAATGCGGGCAGCATCGTAATCGAGCTTAGCCCGGCGGGAATGGTTCTCTTCGCGGTAATACACCCAAACATCCTCTCCATCCATAACAAAATTGGGGACATCCATGCCATACCCGCTCTGGGTTCCCGGCAGCAACGTCCGGCCGAGGGGAATCCACTCGATCATATCGTCCGAGTAGGCAAAGCTGTGGGACCAGGAGGCGGTAGCGTCATCCCCGCCCTGCGCGGTGGAATACACCATATAATAGCGTCCGCCCATACACACGACATCTTTGCGCCCCAGCGCGCCGCTGTCATACCCCTGCACCGCCGTGGTCAGCACCGGCTTGGACGACAGGCGATTCAAATGATAGAGGTCATCCGGACTGCTGGCCACGCAAATCTGCTGGTGTTCTCCGTTATCCGCAACATAGGTCAAATACCAAGTATGGCCTTTTTTGAAGATATCCGGGCAGGAAATTCCGTCCTTTTCCGCGTCCATGCCCGAGGAAAAGAAAATCTCACCCTCGCAAACAAAATCTCTGCCATTGCTCGAGGTGGCCAGGCAAATGGAGCTGCGACCCGATTCGCTGACTGCATCGTAAGCGACGTAAAAAACGCCGTTATCCACAAATACGCTGGGATTGTTTGCCCCGCCGGGCGACCAAAAATCTTCATTGGCGGCAATGACCAAATCGACGTAGATAAAGCGCACCCCATCGACCGAAGTGGCCAGATGGATACCGCCCTCCCCGGGGAAATAGGCGTACAGGGTATTGCCAACGCGCACCATGTCGGCATTGTACAACCCGACCTCCGCGCCAATCGCTCCGCTGGCGTCGTCCACCTGCTCCTGCGTGGCGCGGGTAAAAATCCCCTCCAGCGCAAGCCAGGCCAGCTCGGCCGGGAACTGTTTCACCAACTGGACGCTTTTTTGCAGAATCAGCAACGCATCGGTAGCGTCAATGATCTGATCGGCGTTCACGTCGGCAAAATCCGCCTTTTCCTCCTCGAGGACAATCAACTGAACCGAATGCTGCAGCACGGCCAGCGCATCGGCGGCATCGGCTTTGCCATCGTCTGTAATATCCCCATATACCCGGTCTACGGCCGGCACATCGTCCTCAGCCAAAACGACCGGAGGACATAGAAGAACGATTACAGCCGCCAGCAACAGGGCGACCTTTCGGTATGCTTTGCGTATCATAGAGTTTCTCCTTTTTTCTTTGAAAATCTGCGGCTGAAAAGGGGGTCAGCCTATCTGTTTTTGCTGCATGCATGCTCTAAGCGGGCAGCTTATTTTCGCGTTTTCCCCACGCCATTTACAGCGCGCAGAGAAAACACCCAAACGGCGCGAACACTCATAGCACACAATGTATTTATGATAAAAAAGCAACGTCTGCGACCCTATCCAGGATTGTCATCCTTCCTTTCGAACAAAATCGCTCCGCTGCTTTGCAGCCTAATTGTGTTTATCATATCATAGGATGGGGAGTCATAGTAACTTTCATCTATCAGCTTCTTTGCAAAAGCAGTCAAGTCTCGTTCGCTTTTCCAGCGATTCCCTGCCGCCGTTTTTGCGCTAAGGCAGGCGAACGGCTATCTTTCCTTCCAAGACTACACTATAATACATCATGTTCTTCTATTTTTATAGGTTATTCTTTCTTAAATTATTGTACAATCGTTTCTACCGTGGCTTCCCAAACAAACTTTTAAACCACCAGACCGCAAACAATCCCCAGGATCGTGCCGGCCGCTACCTCAACTGGCGTATGCCCGAGAATGATGCGAAGCCGCTCCTGATTGATTTTGTGCGTCTCGTCAAACTCATCGAGAAGCTGGTTGATGCGAATGGCCTGCAAGCCGACCGACTGTCTGACGTTGGTCGCATCATACATCACCACCAAGGAAAAAACGGCGCAGATAGCAAAGGCAATGGAGGTAAAGCCCTCCAGCATACCAACCCGGGTGGAAAGGGCGACCACCAACGCCGTGTGGGAACTGGGCATACCGCCCGAGGTTGCCATCGTGGCCAGACGAAGCTTTTTGGTCTTAATACAGGCGATGACCGTCTTGATGACCTGGGCCAAAAACCAGGCTACCACGGCTGCAATAAGCGCTTCCAATGAATTACCATATCCTTTCTTAACGCACGAAAACGATTTCAAAGCATAGGCCGATCGGTGATTTCAGCTTGCAAAACATGTTGACCATCGTCGATCAAAGATCATGGCAACTTTCGTTGATCGACCGATAAAAACAGACGGCATGCACAAAAGCAAGCCCTGGAAGCCAGTGTTCACGCCTCGGATGCCGGCAGACTATCCGTAAACACCAACAGCCAACCGGATCGGCAATTTATTCGCTTCCAGGGCATCTTGTGCTTGCCGTCTAAAGCAATCACTCGTAGCTGCGAACGCTGGCGACAACCCGCCCTAAAATCTCGCAATGGTCGGTATAAATGGGTTCAAACGCATCGTTTTCCGGTTGGAGGCGAACCTGCCCATCCTCCAAGAAAAAACGCTTGACCGTGGCCTCATCGTCAATCAAAGCTACCACAATCTGACGATCCTCCGCTACGGCGCACTGCTCGGCAATGACCAGATCACCGTCGAGAATACCGGCGTTTTTCATGCTCTCGCCCACCACGCGAAGAGCAAACAGGGTGCGCCCTGGACGGCTGGAGGAATACGGGATATATCCCTCAATCTGCTCGACCGCGAGAATGGGAAGCCCGGCGGTAACCCGCCCGACGATGGGCACCGGCTCCGACTGCATGCCCCGCAGACGAATGCCGCGGGAACAGCCGCTGTCGCGCTCGATATACCCCATAGTCTCCAACTCGGCCAGCTTGGAATGCACACAGGAGGTGGATTTGATCCCCGTAGCCGCACAAATCTCCCGAATGCTGGGCGGCACGCCGTCTCTGGCTCGGGTACGCAAAAACTCGAGCACCTTTTCCTGATTTTTGCTAAGTGGACGCTCCATGGCATTCACAATCCTTTTTGAATTTGCAGCAGAGGCCAAAACTGCCGGTGCGGTGAGGCCGCCTACCTTTCTTACATTTTAACCGTCGGCAGCCCCTGCGTCAACCCTTATTTGCGTTTCGTTTCCTCAC
>CABQCM010000004.1 GCA_902462665.1 uncultured Oscillospiraceae bacterium
AGAAAGAGTAGTGGAAGCTGACGGTGCCTTCCTGAGATTTCTGGTGATTGGTCCACCATTTGTTGTTGAACGCCCAGTTGTAGATCGTGGGATCTTCAATCTTGAGCGTCTTGTTGTGCTCGTAAGCGGTTCTGCGGCCATACTGTACCAGAGAGGTATCGCTCATGGTCATCACCACGCCAAAATTCGCTCCGTTACCGATATCAATCCAACGGTTAACGGTAAAATGGTCGAGGCTGGAGCCGTAGAGCAAATCGTTGTCTGCGTTAATATTGCTGCTGACATTCTGGGGATTGATGACCCCCGAGGTTGTTTCGTGCTCGATGACAAAGTCCTCCATCTCAAATGGGAAGGTGAAATATCCTTCTTCATCGATGGTTTCATAGTTGGTCACCGGTTTTTTGACGATGGTGTTGCCGATATCAATACGGGGCAGGTCGGAATAGAGCGTTACTCCGCGGCTGAGACTATGAATACCGGTGGCAGCGCCTTCGCACCCGTCGGCAGTCACAGTACCGTATACCGGGCCTACCTGAGCGGAAAGGGCAGCCTTGCTGACCGATTCGCTGCTAATTAGGTCGGTGGCATCGTGCTCCGAGGTCATGTAAACATATTGGTTAAAGCCGTATTGAGCATTGGAATCCACCAGTTCTTTACCGGTTTCTTTGTCGATGATGCTGCGAATCGTACCGTCAGCGGCAAAGGTGATTTTAAAATAATTGTTTTCCAGAGTGTCTGCGGTCGATGTGACGGAGGAGGTAAAGGTAGGCGCATTTTCGCGTTCCACAATCTTAAAAACCTTGTAGCCATTGCCGGGCACCGTGGGTGCGACAAAAGAAATGGTGCCGTCGCCGTTATCCTGATAAGCCAGAGTCTTTTTGGTGACCGAGTCGACAATGTCGAAATAGCTAGGCAGCTCTGCCTTAGAAAGGGTAACAAGGTCGGTGCGCTCATAGGTCAGTGTGTTGTGAATCACGATGGAAGGGCATTCGGTAGCGATTTGGCCGTTAATGGTACTCAGCGAAGAGTCCATCACCTGGCCGGCCTTTTCGCCGGCAGAATAGAGCTGCGCACGAGTCCAGGGCCAGATATCATTGGAATAATCATCGCCCTTTTGATGCGAATAGGTATGCTCGTACCATACCGCCATGTGGTCGTAGTATTCGGTGATGGTATCCTTGGGATAAGTCTTGCCAAAGAGGGAGGAACTCAGGGTAGCCATCGCTTCGGCGTTGGTCAGCGTAGAGTTGAGGGTTTTGGCATAGCCGCTTTCCAGAGCGAAAGCACCGATCCCCAGAGTCCAGTATTCTTCCCAGCCTGCATAGAAATGGGGGATGGTATCCTCATACTTTTCTTCGATATACTCAAAGAAATCGGTCTGATTGGAATTGATGATTTTGGGATAAACATAGTTGACGTTGTTTTGAGCGCCGCGGCTGTTAAGAGCTTTGACGTTGTAGTACACTTCTTCCACAAAATCACTGTTATCCGAGCCGAAATCCACGAGAAGCGCGTCGTAAGGATACGATTCTCCACCATAATTACTGATGATTTTTTGCGAAAGGGAAGTGACGAATTCGTTTTCGATCACGTTTCCCTGATAATGCTGCTTTTTCAGATCAAGCTCATCAATCTCGTAGTGATAAGACGAGCGGGTGAGCAGGCGATTGTCCGGATTGTTGCCGTGGAGATAGAAGATTTGGGGATAATAAGTATGCGACCAGTTGGTCACGCAGTTATTGGGGCGGAACAGGAAATACTCGGCGCCGCTCTCGGCCAGAGTGTCAACCGCGCCCTGCGTAATGCCCTGCACGTCGGTGAGTACGGCGACGCGGTTGGCGCCTACACCGGTCATATCGTGCAGATAACGGTTGCCGCTGTAGGACCAGCGAGCGAGAAGCGCTGGAGTCATGGCACCCAGATAAGCGCCCGAATGGGTTACAGGATAGAACATCTTTCCATTTTTCAGGTTTTCCACAATTTGGTCATAACGATCCACCTTATTGTGTTTGAGTACCGAGCCATATAGCAGGAAGTTTTGCTCCGCACCATATTTAAAAGCGGTGTTTGCATCGTCCGAAGCGGTTTCCGACTGCTGAATCATGTTTAAGGCATGATTAAAGAAAGCGGGATACTGGCTCTTAAGTAAATAATCGGGATTGGCGGTGTAGCCAATGTCCATATGGGTGTTTTGATTGACATAAATGCTGTATTTTTTCACCGGCTTGACGGCAATAACCGCAGTGTTAATGGGCTTGCCGGTGCAGCTTTGGTTATCATAGATACTGAAAGTGACCTCGCCCTCAGTCTGAGGATCGGGGATAAACAGGGAAATCGGGGAACGGCCGGAATTCAGATTTAACTGCTGTACCGATATATTGTCCCCATTGCGAATTTGCACCCATACGTCTAGGGGGTTTTTTTCAAAATTGCGGGCATAGCCGGCAATTTCATTGAGATACTTGCCGTTTTCTTGCGCAATCCAAATGGTTTGGGAAAGATTTTGAAGAATCACTTTTCCAGAATCGCCGATCACCGTGAAATTAGCGGTGTGGCCGCCGTCCGCCGCCGTAGCAGTGACATAAGCCGTGCCGCGGTCATTGATAACCGCCGTGCCAGTTTCGTTGTCGATGGTCAGCAAATCATTCTGTTCGGTACAGAATGTGACGTTGTGTTCCTCTCTGTCCATACTAGTCTGAATGCACTCCCAAAGATCAATCTTCTGATTGACGTCAAACGTAAAGCTCTCTTGCTTGGCCTGCAGGGTGTTCATCGGGCCGGAATAAGAATCCACCCATCCGCTTTGACAGCGATAGTTGCCGTCGTAAAGCTCAAAACCATAAATTCTGGCGACATGGTCAAACATGGAGGGCTCGGGCAGGTAAACCCGGACATACTGCGTGCTGATCGGCTGTGCCAAATGGCGCTCCGTGATATCCCCCGTTGTACCGATAACACAATCCGCGTTTGTCCAGGTCAAGCCGTCGTCACTGATTTGCAGGTAGACGCTTTTGGGATTATACGCCCCCGGCTCTCCGCCATAACCGGCGTTTTTCAGAACCCAGGTATCAAAGGTCATGACGTCGCCCAAATCAACGGTCAGCCATTTGACGGTGTGTTCCGTGTTGTCGCACCATTTGGTGGTATCGTCGCCATCCACAGCAAATTCGGCGGATTCATTCTCGTTGGTCATACCGCTGGCATAAGCGGGCTTTTCCAGCGCAATATTTTCCGCGTCGTCGTCAATAAGAACATCCTTGACCTCCACCATAAAGTTGACAGTCGAGCCGCCTTCGGTAGCGGTGGCGGTCACATAGGCCTTACCGGCTTCCATTCCGGTCGCATTACCGGTCAAGGGATTAATTTTTAAGACTTCGGTATCCATGGTGCTCCAGGTGACCTCGCCCTCGGTCGTGGCGCTAATATAGTTGGCAAGTGCCACCGATGAATTCAGCTCTACCTGAGCGGAGCTTTGATTTAAAGATAGGATGTTTTTCACGCCGTTGTACTCCTCTGTCCAGCTTGTCGTTGAATAATCGCCGTTGTACAGTTCAAAACCATAAATGCGAACCTGATCGGCAAAATATTGGCAGCCGTAAGGAATATACAGCCGAACATACGACGCGGTAACCGGCTGGGCAAGCTTGACGCAAACCAAACCGTTGGAATCCTCCCCGACGTTGTTAAACACACAGGAAACAGTCTCCCAGGCGCGCATATCGTCGCTGATTTGAATTAAAATGTCGCGTGTATCGTAGGGCCAGGGCTCGCCGCCAGTTACTGCGTTTTTGAGCACCCAGGTGTCGAATGTGGCTGGACCGTCCAAATCGACAACGAGCCAGTTGATCCGGCTGGAGGTGTAGCACCACTTTGTGGCGCCATTTCCATCGACAGCCATTGCGCCGCTTTCGTTTTCGTTGGTCTGACCATTGACATATACCGTTTTACGGTATGCCAGATCATTCCCAGCTGCACTGGCAAACAGATGCAGGCCAAGATTTCCAACCGGGGAAAGCAGCATCATAAAGCCAACGCATAAACAAAGCAGCCGTCTGAATAAGATGTTTCTTTTCATGCTATGAATCCTTTCTGTTTGAGTTTGAAAGCCGGCGATAAATTCTGCAGCACTAAAAATGCGACAGAGACTGTACGCAAACAGCTTCCATCGCATTTATTGTAAGATATTTGGGCCAAGAGCGCCCACAAAGTTTTATGATTGAGTAGTATTAAGTTTGGATTTTTTACGAGCTTCACTGGGGGATATCCCAAACTTTTGCCGAAAGCATCGGCCAAAATAGGACGAGCTGCTAAAACCGGCGTCAAAACAGATGGTCGTAATAGGAACGTTCGTATACTCAATAAGCAAACGGGACCACTCCAGTCGCCGACTGATAATGTAATCCCGAAAGGTAGCGCCAAAGCGTTCGTGAAACAAGGTGGAAAAGTAGGTGGGAGCAAAGGCGGCAATTTTGGAGACTTCCTCCAGAGTGATCGCCTCGCGGAAATGCTGTTCAATGTAGGCGAAAGCTGCCATAAGAGGATCGTTGTCTATTACTTTGAGGCGGGTATAGGCATCCTGTGAAATGGCGATATCCAACAGGAGAATCTCCAGCATAATGCGGTGGCGCAGATGTTCCATCGGTTTGGCATCGTCGGTCAGCAAAGCGTCGATTTTTTGACGCAGCGATCCTGCGTCCTGTTCGGGGATGTGATAAACATGACCGTTGATAGCGCGGAATACCTTTTTGACGTCATCAGACAGCAAATCCTCGTTGAAGCGGATGTTGGTAATCACCGGCGGATCGTCCTGCCAATCGGTATAGGAGTGAAAATCAGATGTGGACATCACCACGATGCTGTTTGTATGCACCATTTCTTGATGGCCGTTGAGGGTATGCAGCGCCTGACCGCTGTCGATAAAATCAATTTCACAATAAGAGTGCCAGTGGGGGAGCAGACCGCCGAAATTCTGTATGCGTTCGGCATAGAAATCGGTCGTATCCTCAAATCGAAACGGATAAGTGGTTTCCACCGCCTCACCTCCAAAATCGTTCTTGTCTCTTCAAAGCAATCATATCATAGCAGATAAAATTACCTTTTTCAATTCTTTTTGTATGTTTCCTTTATTTTTCATCCCAATTTTAGTTTTCGCTTCTATGACAAAAACAACGAGCGAGAACGATAATCTTTGTCAAGCGACAAGACAAAAACCCGGGTGATACTTTTGTATCACCCGGGGGAGAGGGGGGACTTAAATCCGACGTGATAATTTTTTCGGAACGCCCCGTTATTGGTCTTCCGCTGGAAAGTGGTCAATCAAATGCACAGAGTACTGCAAAATCAGCAGCGCGTCGGAAGCATCCACTTTCCCATCTTGATTCACATCAGCTACTCGCAGTGCCTCGCCGTCCAGTTCCATAAGCTGGACACTGTGCTGCAAGGCCAACAGAGCATCGGATGCATTGATATCTTTATCGTTGTTAATGTCGCCCCAAACGTAGGCCGGATGCAGCAACTGGTTATAAGTGTTGCGTGCATCGGTAAGGATTTCCAGGTTGGTTACCGAGGTGAGAATCTCATTGTCGTATTCCGCCACAAGCGCGTCGCGCAGCCGTTCAGCAGTTTCAATCGGTTCTTTTTTCGTCTGATAATTCTCCTTTGTGACGTTGCCAATGGCGTTAATTGCGGCGATAACCTCGTCAATCTTCGCCTGTTTATAAGCCTGAACCGCTCGTTCATAAGCTGTTCTGGCATCAAGTAAAGTCTGACGGTTGGTTACCTGATCTTTCTGATCGGGATAGTTTTGATCGAATACAGCCAGCTTCTGTTCTGCGGCAACGATATCGGATAGCTTTTGCAGATAGTTGGTGCTGTCGATCGAACCAATAGCGTTGATGGACTGAATGAGTTCATTTAATTCCGTTTGGAAGGTATCCCCTGTGATAATGAAATTGACGGTGTGACCGCCGTCCGCCGCCGTGGCGGTGACATGAGCAACGCCACGACCGACAATAGTAGCTGTATTGTTGGCCTTATCAATGCTTAGAACATCGGTCTGCTCGGTGCAGAAAGTGATCGTGCCTTCCATACTGGCCTCAATACAATCCAAAAGATTGATGTCCTCGTTCGGAGCCAGGATAAAGTTATCCTGTTTGGTCTGGAGCGTATTCACGGGGCCGGAATAGTTGTCGATCCAGCCGTTTTCACAGCGATAATTGCCATTGTACAGCTCGAAGCCATAAACTCTTGCGACATGGTCGAATTGAGAGGGTTCCGGCAGGTACAGCCGGACATACTGTGCATGGACCGGTTCATTCATACGGCGCTCGATAATATCGCTTGACACGCCCGTAACGCAGTCTACATTTTCCCATACAATACCGTCCTCGCTGGTTTGAATATAGACGCTTTTGGGATTGTACGCGCCGGGTTCTCCGCCATAACCGGAGTTCTTCAGCACCCAAGTGTCAAATTCCAGGCTGTCGCCTAGATCCACTACCATCCATTTGACTGTGTTTTCGGTGTTATCGCACCATTTGGTAGCATCGTCGCCATCCACTGCAAACTCAGCTGTTTCGTTTTCATTGGTGGAACCGCTTGCATAAGCCGTCTTTCCCAATGCGATATCTTCTGCATCGTCGCCGATTTCGGCTTCCTTGACAGTAACCTCAAAGTTCACGGTGGAACCACCGTTGGTCGCGGTAGCGGTCACATGGGCAAGGCCCGCCTGCATTCCGGTGGCGTTGCCCGTTAAGGGATTGACTTGCAGGATTTCCGGCTCTCGAACGCTCCAGGTAATCTCGCTGGAATCCGAGGCGGTGATTTGTTCTGCCAAGGAAACGGAGCTGTTTTGTTCGACCGTGATCTTCTCTCCGTTATAGGAGAGGCGGTTCTCTTCCCCGTTAAACTCGTTCACCCAGGTATTCGAAAAATAGTCTCCATTATACAGCTCAAACCCATAAACGCGCACCTGGGTATCAAAGAAGAAGGAACCGTAGGAGATATACAGCCGTACATAACGTGCTGAAACCGGCTCGGCCAGCTTGCCGCAAAGAATTCCGTCGGCTCCCTCGTAACCGCCCTGGCTAAGTACGCTGGAAACTGTCTGCCAGCCGTTTCCGTCGCTGCTTATTTGGATATGGAAGTCACGGGTGTTGTATGCCCAGGACTCGCCGCCAGCCGAAGCGCTTTTGAGCACCCAGGTGTCAAAAGCGGTTTCTTCGCCGAGGTCAACTATTAGCCAGTTCACTCGGCTGGCAGTATAACACCATTTGGTAGAATCGTCGCCATCCACCGCCTTGTCGCCGCTTTCTCCATCGTTAGCTTGCCCATTGACATAAACCGTTTTTCCCCTTGCCAAATCGGTGCTTTCAGCTCGTGCCAAAAGGCTCGTTCCAAAATTCACTACAGGAGACAGTACCATCAGTAAGCTAACGCACAAACTAAGTAGCCGCTTGGATAAAATGTTCTTTTTCATAGTTGCATATCCTTTCTTGTTTTTTAGAACCAATTTGCCAAGAGAGATGCCGTATATGGAAAGAACCGAAGGATGTTGGATGCTTTCATTGTAAAAGATTTGCTTTCTTTACGCTGTACAAAGTTTTATGATTTGATGATATTTCGTTTGGAAGTTTACGACAGACAATATCCCCCAACCGTTTGGGGTGAGGCATGGTTGGGTAGAATAATTGCCGATCATAACAAAAAGCAGAGGAAGCCGTTTGAATACAGCTTCCTCTGAATCAGGTGGAATCTTTAATTTTGAAATTTAATTTGCCCATCCAAAATAAGCGGATACCGTATCAGGCACGTGCTGTCCAGCCTCTCTTTGCGCATATTTACCGCTGTAATTTGGTGGTTATTGTAAGTGGTATAGTAATAAATTCCTTTGTCTGCATTACAGCAGGACGTGTAAATTGTAAACTCCAGTTGTCCATCGTTTACAACACAGCAGCCCTTTTGCTGGTCTACCGATCCTAAAATGTGAAAAAACTGACTGACACTTTCGGATTCGGAATTTCCCGAAATCGAATTCATTTTTACAAAGGTCGCCCTGACAAAACGAGACTGGGACGATAAATCGCCCGGTAATCCCAGAGCTCCCATACCGCGGCTATATGTGTGCAGCGGTAGCTTATTGCAAAAGTAGTTTTGCGGTGGTTTTGTCGATAAATTCATATAGTTATTTAACTGAAATACCTGCTGCTCAAAAGGCGGATTGTTTGTTAGAATTCCCATGGGATTGTTATATACTTTCAAACCGTCTTTTACGGATTCGACGGTTATCGCTTCCTCCCGGTCGGCGATGATCCAGTGAAGCTGTGCCAGCGGCAACTCGTTATTAAATGGAATATTGACAAGATTGATTTTGTTTAAAAGAACCTTTGCTTCCTTCACCGTGGCGCATTGGCTGACGATCCAAGGAATAAACTCAAATGGAGCTATATTAACATAATCCCGAGATTTGTCTTTATAATCGGCGTTTCCTACAAAATTCAGGCCAGCCATTCCCAAGCCTTTTTCATTTACTGCGTCGTAATAAAGCGGATAATTCTCCGCTACGTGTGCTGCGCCAATCATTGCGTAATGCTTTTTCATCATCCCGATATTTCGAAAGGGAAACGAATAATGGCGCGGCGTTATTACAATTTCTTCACCATACGAAATATCGTAATCCAATGTTCTGCCAAAATAAAAATCTTTTGTTTTATAAGTTGCTGCCGTACACATAAACCCGCCTCCATGCAGTTTTAAATTTGCTGCTAACCGCTTTCGTGCATTATATTATATCATCGGTAACTCTATTTTATGTGGTATGTGCAGACAAATCAACGCTATCATTTGTTTCACTCCAGAGACTTTGTCAAGGAGAATTTTGCTTTTGTAGTATTGGCAAAACCTCATAAGGAACCATGCTTTTTAGAAGCTCGCCAATATCCTTTTCGATGCAAACCGATCGGTTTGCAATTTCCTTGGGAACAAATGCTTCTTTGAAGTTGACGCAAGCATAGAACGCATTCGGATTGTCGAGCGTGTATTTCCAAAAAGGATATTTGATAATCATAGGAGTGTTGTGCCCGACGCCCAATTCCAAAAAGACCACTTGCATTCCTTCATGCCGCCCGAGAAAATCCTGATATTGCGACAGAGCTTGATGCCATCCTTCGTCTTGTACAAACTTATTGTCTACTCGAAGATTCATGGTCATGGGCTTGCCGCAGATAGGACAATACGGAATAAGATTCGATGGAATTTGCATCTCCTTTTGCCGATCCACCATGAGGCGCACGACAACCTCGTTGTCGTAGGTTTTTTGGCAGCATGGCCCGGAGCACTGCCATAATCCATAGTCCCCTTGAGTATAAAATAACCGTTTTTTGTCGAATCCTGCCAACTGGAACTGATGATCCACATTCGTTGTAAGGACAAAGTAATCCTTGTTCTTTACTAATCTCAGCAGAGCGTCATAAACTGGATTCGGGGCCCGTTGGTAACGATTCACCATGATGTGACGGCTCCACCATGCCCAATATTCTTCCAATGATTCAAAGGGGTAGAAACCCCCGGAGTACATGTCCCGAATGCCATATTTACTGGCAAAATCCCTGAAATATTTTTCGAATCGTTCCCCGGAGTAGGTCAGTCCTGCCGCGTCAGAAAGCCCTGCTCCCGCACCAATCACGACGGCGTCGGCTTTGTTAAGCTCCTGCTTTAGTCGTTCCATCTTCTTCGAGTATATGACGGTAGATGTTTGCGTCAACATCCTGGAAAACATTAAAGATCACCTTCTTTATGGACGTATCCCGCCTAAGAAAATCAGCGACGGTCTTTACAGCAATTTCAGCCGCCCTCTGGTGAGGAAAATGAAACTCTCCAGTGGAGATACAGCAGAAAGCCACACTTTCCAGTTGATACTTGGCCGCCAATTCCAAACAGGAGCAGTAGCAGGACGCTAATTCCTCTTGATCTCGGCAGGTGACGCGGTCTTGAATCATAGGGCCGACGGTATGAAGGATGTACCGGGCGGGAAGATGATACCCTTTGGTCAGCTTGGCTCGCCCATTGGGTTCCGGGTGCCCCTGGAGCTGCATAATTCGATTGCATTCGTCACGAAGCTGGAGACCTGCCGCGGAATGAATGGCGTTATCAATACAGGCATGACAGGGATGAAAGCAGCCGAGCAGACTAGAATTAGCGGCGTTAACAACGGCGTCTACTTTCAGCCGGGTAATATCTCCTTGCCAGATGGCGATTTGCGGATATAAAGCAGTTGTTGCAAGCGTACTTGCGTCAACAACACCTTTATTTTTCATCTCATCAGACAGCAGCGCATCCTGTATCGCAAGGAATTCACGCTTCAGCGGCAGGGGAGGGCGGACATTCATTAGACTGCGAAGCAGACACCGCTGGCTGGCTGCGTCCTGCGAAAACTTCTGTGCCTGAGAGCGATATTGCGGCATATCGGACAACAGCATTGTATTGAGCCGCCGAATTTGCTCGATACGCTCCATATATGGTCACCTCTTTCACAAGCCGAAAGCCTCCCCGCGGCGAGCACGGGGGGCTTTCGGCTGACTGGGAACTTATTTGCTTACTACAGAGATTCGTTCCTGAATATGTTTCCCGCCGATGACCTCATCCACCATAGCGATGGCATAGTCGGCATAGCTGATGACGCTTTCCCCGCGGCTGTTCAAGGTTAGCTCTTCGCCGCCCAGAATATATTCCCCAGTACGCTCGCCCTCCGCTTGAAAATCTCCGGCAGGGCTGATATAAGTCCACTTTACGTCGTTGCGCGTACGAAGCTGCCGCAAGGCCTCGTCGTGGGCCGCCGCCAGAGGTTTGAAGGCATCGGGAAAGTCGGGGCCATCTGCCACGGTAGCGGTGTGTTCAGGATTCACATACAGGCTTCCTGCACCGCCGACAATGAGCAACCGTATATCCTTATTGGCTACGAGATCACAGAGATGCTTTGCCGCCTTGGGGATTTCCCCGATGGTATCCGGTGTCCAAGCGCCGAACGCATCCACCACCACGTCGAAACCTTGTAAATCATCGGCGGTTAAGTCGAACAGATCCTTCACAATGAATTTGTCGGCGGCAGATTGGTTTTCGCCACGGATTACAGCAGTGACATCCAGATTCCGTTGCATAGCTTCCTTGACGATCAGACGGCCGGCCTTTCCATTCGCGCAGATAACAGCAATTTTCATTTTACGTACCTCCATAAATTAAAATTTTTGTTTTGAACGCGGGGAGGTTTCTCCCTCGTTGTCTGTATCATAGCAGAACTTTGAGAGGTTGTGAAGTACGCACAATATTGTGGTATAGGCACTGGAAAGTAACCATTAGACGGTTACCAAAAAGAAACAATTGGATGATTTCCGGCTTTTTATTGCTTGCAACCGTAAAAAATTTGTTGGAAATTTTTTTATTCTATTCCTTGACCCCAATACAGGAGATACCGTACAATAGGAAGGCACCACGATGAATAAATTGGAAGGGGAGTATCAGGATGGATGCCAGGACTTTGCCTGCTTGTCCGGTCGAGACGACGCTAACCTTAATTAGCGATAAATGGAACGTTTTAATTTTGCGCGATCTTCTTTCGGGGACCAAACGCTTTGGAGAACTCAAAAAATCCATTGGTAGTGTGAGCCAGAAGGTGCTCACTTCTCAACTCAGGCAGATGGAGGACAACGGTCTGCTAATTCGGAAAGTATACCCGGAAGTACCTCCGCGAGTAGAATATACTCTAACGGAGTTGGGATACAGTCTCAAACCGATTCTGGATGCCATGCAAAGCTGGGGAGAGGAATATAAGGCCAAAAACGCTTAAGGGTATCATCCCCAGGCCCTTGATTCATGAACAAAAAGCCCTACAAAGAACTGTTATAGACGGTTCCTTGTAGGGCTTTTCATTATTTTATTTATTGCTTGCGAAGCTGGCGACTGTCAAACGCCTCGAAAGAAAGCGGACACTCCCAATACGAGCATGATGCTGAACACCTGAAAGCCCAGCACAACAGCAATACTAAGCAGTCCCATTCCTTTTATGGCAATAGACAATAGGGAAAGCACCAATCCAAGCACCCATAGCGTTAACTGTATTCCTTTCGCCATCCCAATCGAACGGTATAGGCGCTGACAAGTACAAATTCCATCAATGAAGCCTTCCGCGCCGCCCATATGCGCTAGGGAGGCATCGCAAGGATCGCACGGCTGCGACGCTTGTTGAAATGCATGCCGGCCGGTGGTTCCCATAACCGAAACAGTATGCTGTGAAACACCAAAAAGCCGATCGATCAGCTCGGGCGTGATGTTAGGATCACAGGAATACACAGCGATCCCCAGACCACAATCTGCTGCTTGTTGCAGTGCCTCCACAATAGATTCATCGGCATGGTAGGACACAGCAAACACAGCGGAAAGTCTGCCGTGAGTGGCCAAATAGACCGCAAATTGCCCGTATTTGCACAATCGGCGCTCCAAATCATCGCTGGGCATAGCGATACCGTGGTTGGCCATGAGCCGCCGGTTTCCAATTAGCACTCGGTTTCCTGCGACCCATCCAGAAATCCCCATCTTTTCCTCATAGACCAGAGTGTCTACCTCCGGGAGAATCGACCGCTGCCCCTCGATAATTTCATCGAATATCGAGGCCAGAGGGCCGTTGGCCATAATGGCCAGACCGGCGGCATCCAGCAGCGCCCGGTCAATGGATTGGTTGCCAAAAGTCTTGAGCTGATGCAGACGAACGGTACCCTTTGGAAACAAATCCCGCGCGTCTACCGCCAGTACATTGGCGTCGGCAAAGTCGTAAACCGCGTCATACCCAGTCAGCAACACCTGTTTTTCCTCCAACCGGCGGCAGGCTCTCCTCAACGGAAGATTCCCCCCCAGAAGAGAGGCGATTGGTACGCAGATACAAGACACGGCGCTGAAAGCAGTGAAAGCATGCACCAGGGCGAGAGAACTCTCGGGCGCGGTGAAAAAAGCAATCAATGCCCCTGCAAGTCCTGCAATTAGAATATAGGGAGCTAGCTTTTGCGCAGATTCGTCCGCAGGATCCTGCACATAAGAATGATCCAGGTAACGCGCAAGGGTTACCGTATCTCGTTCACAGCACACCAGTGGTTCACCAATGGAAATGCCGTGCCCCATATCCCGTGAACCTTTGGAATTTTCCAAAAGAGTTACTGCTTTTTTCGGCTTTTCATTGGCCACCAGTTCAAAATTGCGTTTGATGCGGGAAACCATACAATGCTTTCCCCATAGATTACACAGCAATGCCAAAACGGCGGCAGCATTGTATACATATAGCCCAGAGGCAACAAAGGAATCCGTTACGCACAGCATAACGCCATTGTGCAGTAAAGTCGCCAGCACAGATACCGCCGCACCCGTGTCCAGATCTACATTCAGCCGTACAAGCCCTCCCAATCCGCTGAATATCGTAGAGGCGTTTACCAATACCACCAAAACCGTAAGCACCGTGTTGGCAACGAGTTTGATGGGCATGGTCAACAACTCACTGAAAAGTTGAGGAAAGAAAAAGGTATGAGCGGCAAGAAAAAGCAGGAGTATTTCCACAACAAGTGTAATGCCTAGGCGCAATGCAACCGCATGACAACGAGCGGCCAAATCCGCACGGATAACCGGTGCGTCTTGAATGCTTTCATAATCGTCAATGATGACTTCCTCATCATTCGAAAATTCGGGATTTTCCTCCGGGGAGTTTTCCTCTTCCTGACCAGATAAAACAAAATTTTGTACGCGTTTTGAACGTGCGGCCCGCAACTGCTGTTCCCACTCGTCGCTGTGTTGCTTGGAGTCGGAGGGCAATTCAAATCCGGGCAGGGGAACCTGCCCAGGCAATTCGTTGCTCGAACGCTGATTGGATTGCGGGGATAACACGCGAGTTTTCTCCTGATTGGAGGCCAGAGTGGTCAAGGGAATATCCACCCGGGTAGGTTCGTTATCCGTCAAAGCGTGCTTATTTTCCGACACGCTTGGCGAAGACGTTTTCTTGTGATAGAGTACCTCCGATACCACGGGGGGATTCTGTGGGCGAGAAGCCTCCGCTTGGCGTTTGATCTCGTCAAAAATGGTGTTTGGCCTTTTCTTCGAGGTGGAGGGTGCTTCAAATGTTTTTGGCAATTTTTCACCCGGCATGATTCGACGGGAAGTACCCGACACAGACGACTTCACGGAAGGAGTGTCCATAACAGGATCGACTTGCTGTTTTACTGCCGGTAGGGAAGTCTCACCCGCATGAATGCTGGAAGCGGATTCCTGCTGTGTAGGACGGTTAGTTTGAGTGTCGCTTTTATGTATAACCGGCGTATTATGTATGTTGGTTGTACTGGCTTGCACGTCTGCCTGATGCAGAACGCTTTGCGTTTTGGGTGCTGTCGTGGAGAGACCAACCGACGAAGCGGGGTTGAAAACAGGTTGGCGAGCGGCAGTTTTTGGGGGAGCATGGGCACGTAGCTCGGCAAGAATTAAATCGACGTCGTCCGAATCGCCTTTTCGCGACGCTGGAGAGGAATCTCCACGCATCCGATGTACATCGGCGAGAATTTCATCCACATTCCATTGAGCCGCCGGCTTAACGTCCGCATGAGCCATATCGGATACATCCTTTCTTATCCAAGTTGATTGCGTTGGCGGACTACTTCATACAGCAGCACGCCAGCTGCTACCGAAGCGTTCAGGGAATTCACCTGTCCCCGCATAGGCAGCGATATAATATGGTCGCACTTTTGCCGAACCAGACGGGCGAGGCCGCCCCCCTCCGAACCAATAACCAGTGCGACAGCACCGGCATAATCCACCTCGCACCAGGACTCTCCATCCATATCTGCTCCATAAATCCAAAAACCCAATTCCTTTAAATCGTCCAAAGTCGAGGCCAGATTGGAAACCCGGACGATGGGCAAATATTCCAAAG
>CABQCM010000005.1 GCA_902462665.1 uncultured Oscillospiraceae bacterium
AATTTGCGCCATTAATATAAATGTTTTAAGCGAGTTACATGCCGAAATTTTTTTCGTCATCTTTTACAAGGTGCAAGAAATTTCGTCGCAATTATACTATATTTTCTATATTCTTCCTCTAAAAGGAGGAAGATATCATGTCATTTAAAAGCGAATTTTCCAAAGACGTTTTCCACGCACGAGACGACCGGGGCTGGACACAGCAATATACCGCGGATCGTCTCTCCATCCCCAAACGAACCTATCAGAATATCGAACTAGGTCGGACATCACCGCGCCTTGCAACGTTTGTAAAGCTGGTTCTTTTATTTAAGCTCAACATAGAGGACTACCGGGAATCGCTGGGGATAAAGCTTCTCGACGACGACAAGTAAGACTTCTCCGGCCGGAAAACGCCATAGAAAACCAACTTATCCCCCTATATTATCCATTTTCTTGCATTAAACTTTTAGACAAAACATCTGCCAGCTAAAAACGACAGTGTTTCCACAGCTTACAAAAACGCGGAAGATGTGCGATACCAACCAAAAGCAGCCAAGCCAAACAGGCCTGGCTGCTTTTATATTGATTGGCGGTCATATCCTGCATCATAACCGCAGACTACTGATCGTTTTCCTCCAGCTTTTCACGTAGCAGTTCATCCACCATGCGGTCGATGCGATCGTCTGCGCCGCCCAAGGAAGGAGAAACGTGAGCTTGTTCGGATTGCGCCCGTTCTGCCATCTCCTCCACGCTCGTCGTTTCCTCGGCGAGTGGAATAGAAGCCGGCTCGGCTTCCTCCTCCGACAGCAAAGGCGAATCAACCGAAGCAATATGATAGCGCACCAAAAACACCACAATATAAACGATGCTGATAAACAAAGTTCCCATCAGCACTGACCCATGGGCGGTCAGATCGTCGCGCCCCATCAGGCGGGCTGCCAGACGAGGCAGGGTCACCATGGCGCAGGCAGCTGCGGCCGCAATACCAAAACCATAACCCCACTGAGCCGCACGCCCAGCATTCATTCCCGTAACCATTCGGGTATGATACAACCAGAACATCATCGACAGCGCCAGAGCAAATACCTCCAATATTCCCTCGGAGATATAGACCACGCTATGGAACTGGGTATAATATAGCACCAGCTTCACCGCCGCCCACACTGGAACCGCGCCATAGAGCAACCCGGGCGTATTTCGCGTGCCCCGCATACGGTCCACCCCGGCGCAGATAAAGTAGGCCGCCGCAAGCAAAGCAAGTACGCCGGTCAGCACGGCGCGCACCGGCGAGTCAGCCCACTCATTCATGGCCCCACACACGGCCTCGTAGCCCAACGCCGCCGCCATTCCAAAGGATACCACGCCGATCTCAGGCGCGCGATCCACCGTCCCGGCCACCGGCTCACTTACAAAACGGAACAACGCCACACAAGCAATCATCCCCACAACGCATGCTACCGACACAACCAGCCCCAGCACACGCGCTGAATTTACATAAAATCCCGTTGCCGGGTCAATCGCGGTAAAATAGAGATAACACCGCGCGCCCACGGCAGCTACCGCAAGCAAAGCAAAAAGAATACTAAGTGGTTTCCGACGCATAAAACGCCGCCTCCCCCAATGATATTAATTGCCTAGACAAAGTAATCCGGGTACAATGCAACGTAGACCGGCAGCTTTGGCCGCCATCTGCGTTGCCGTTCATAGAAAAGCGCCAGCTTTCCGTCTTCCGACGTCTTACCGGCGGAAAAAGCTGCGTGGTCTGCGGTCGAAGATTTTCCGCGCAGAGCATTGGATGCGCCAGGAAGGCGCGCAATGAAGCAGAGACACCGCATGGCGAAGCAGCGCAACACACTGGCGTTTCAAGGATGTCGCGTAAAACGCATGGTTCTCTAATTGCTTCGTCTAAACGATACAACCGGGCTTCCATGCGCTGGATGGCGCGTGACGTTTCCTGGTACGACGTCAACCATACCGACATGGTCGTTTTTTCGTCAACAATACATTTTAGCCGGCTGCACTATCCAAGAAACTTATTTGCGTTCCCTAAGCGGAGTATAGCTGCGGGTATGAAGCACCGACTTGTACGCCGGACGAATGATACGGCCGCCGGTCACAATCTCCTCCACCCGATGGGCGCACCAGCCTGCGATGCGAGCGATTGCAAACAACGGGCAGAAAAGATCTTCGTTGATCCCCAGCGTACGGTAGACCAGACCGGAATAAAGATCCACGTTGGCGCACATGGTCTTGATCTCTCCCCGCTGCTTGGCAAACACCTGGGGCGCAAGCCGCTCCACCCCCTCAAGCAGGGTAAACTCACGTTCAAAGCCCTTTTCAATGGCCAGGTTTCTGGCCTGCTCGCGCAGGATGGTAGCGCGCGGGTCGCTCAAAGTATAGACCGCGTGGCCCATACCGTAAATCAGGCCGGAGTGATCTCCCGCTTCCTTTTGAATCACGCGCGTCAGGAAAGCGGCGATTTCCTCATCGTCCTTGTGATCCTTGACCTCGCTCTTCATATAATCGAGCATCTCAATGACTTTGCCGTTGGCGCCGCCGTGACGGGGCCCCTTGAGGGAGCCGATGGCCGCCGCAATGGCCGAATACGTATCGGTCCCAGAGCTGGACAGCACACGGGTGGTAAAGGTGGAGTTGTTGCCGCCGCCATGCTCCGCGTGCAGAATCAGGCAGGTATCCAGCAGCCGCGCCTCCTCCGGCGTAAAGCAACGATCCGACCGCATGGCCGACAGGATAAACTCGGCCGTCGAATGAGACTTATCAATCGGATGAAAGTACATACTCTTGTTCTCAAAATGCCGCCGCTTGACCTGATAAGCGTAGACCATAATGGTTGGTAGGCGGGCAATGAGCTCAATGGACTGGCGCAGCACGTTGGGAATGGTGGTGTTGTCCGGCGTCGCGTCGTAAGAATAGAGCGCCAGCACCGAACGCGCCAGCTTATTCATCACGTTGGCGGAGGGTGCTTTGATAATCATATCCTCCGCAAAATATTCGGGCAGCTCGCGGCATTCGGCCAAAATGCTGCGGAAGCCGGCTAGCTTTTCTACATCGGGAAGCTCGCCGAAAAGCAGCAGCCAGGCCGTTTCCTCAAAGCCAAACCGTTTTTCCGCGGCGCAGGCGTTTACGATATCGTTCACATCAATACCGCGGTAAACCAGACGGCCCTCGGCCGGCACCTTTTCCCCATCGCTGACGACATACCCGTGCACGTTGCATATGTTGGTCAGCCCCGCCATAACGCCCGATCCATTGGCGTTGCGCAGCCCCCGCTTTACATCGTACTTATCATAATAGGCGGGGTCAATGTAGTTATATTTTTTGTACTCCTCGCATAGGTTGGACAAGGACAGCATGGAAATCTTACTCTTCTCCGCCATCACCGGCACCTCCAAAAATTCGCGGATCAGTCCCCTGATCAATTCTATATAGATGATTAATTATATCGGATTTTTTGGCTAGTGTCAATATAAAACAGAAAGGATTTTGAAGAATGAAACAGGTATACGCATCCATTTGTCTCATGCTCCTTTTGCTCATGCTCATCATCCCCGCTCTAGCGGTCGGCGGCGGGACAAGCAGCCGCGAGCCGGAGTCGCCTGCGTCAAGCGCTCCCGCCTCCCCTGCTCCCACAGCGGCGGGAGACATCGCGGTACTGCACAGCGAGACGGGAGAAATCAAAACCTACGCCATGACCGACTATCTCTTCGGGGTGGTCGCGGCTGAAATGTCCTACGACGCTCCCGCCGAAGCTCTCAAAGCGCAGGCTGTGGCGGCCTATTCCATTGCCTGTCGGCGCAAGGTCGAACGCGCTGCTGGCAATACCAGTCGTCCCGGTCCGGCGGCAGGGGCGGATATTTCCGACGATTACCACTTTGATCAAAGCTTTTGGACGCGGGAACGGGCCAAGGAAAAGTGGGGGGAACACTACGAGGAACGTGCCGCTCAGATTGATCGGGCCGTGACGGACGCGGCGGGCTATGCGGTACTATATCAGGGAGAACCGGCCGATGCTGTTTATCATTCGGTGTCATCCGGCAAAACTGAGTCGGCGGAAGTGGTGTGGGGCGCGGCCGTGCCCTATTTGATTCCGGTCGAATCGGTAGGGGATCTGCTGTCTCCCGGTTATCTCAGTACCGCGTCCTTTTCTCCCGAAGATTTTCAAAGCAAGCTGGCTGACTTATGCTCCCCCGAGGGAGAACCGGCCGGATGGCTCGGCAAATGCGATTATTCCTCCTGCGGCACGGTGCGTTCCATAGAAATTGCCGGTGCCTCCCTGACCGGGCAGCAGATTCGACAGGCCTTTTCTCTGCGTTCGGCTAATTTTGACCTCATTTATAAGGAAGGCGCTTTTCATTTTACGGTGCGCGGCTATGGCCATGGAGTGGGTATGAGCCAGTATGGAGCCCAATGTATGGCCCAGCAGGGCAGCAATTTTATCGAAATCCTTTCCTGGTATTATCCCGGCTGCACCGTGGAAAAGTTCACAATTCGGTCATGAATTCCTGTAAATTCTGCCACAAATGCCGGATATACTAGGGACAACGAAGCAAACAGAAGCTTCGAACCCCAACGAGAGAGAGGAGTGGATAACATTTCGATGAACGCCACGGGTCCCGAACGCTACGACGCGAAGATCATTGTTTGCGCAACCGCTCAGCCGGAGTGCCGCAGATTGATCCAAGTCGGCAAAGCGATGGCCGAGGCCGAGGGCGGAGAGCTGGAGATTTTGAACATCCAGCCACTGATGCGGGATAATTTAGAGTGGGTCGAGCATCTCGACCAGCTATATGAAATCGCCCGAGAAGAGGGCGCGCAGCTGTCGGTTTACTATAACGATTTCCCCGCCGCTGTCGCCGCCGCCCACATCAGCCGTTGCCATGCGACCGATATTATCACCGGATTTCCCGATCCGGGAACCACCAACTACTTTATTTCCATGCTGCATACCTTAGTGCCTGACGTGCGGATCAATATGGTGGATAAAAAGGGCCGCGTCCATGTTATGGAGCTGGAGTGTCCCTCCGCCGTATAAACCTTGAAAAACGACAGGCCGTTGACAAACATTTCGGACCTCCGCTTTGGTGGAGAGAGTCTCGATAAAAGGCCGGCGTGATTTTTACGCATTTGAGTCTCTGCTGGCCGGGCAGACCGCATCCCTCTCTTTCTTCTGTGTGGCTGCTTTTCTTTCGACATCCCCGTTTTCTTTTTTCCTTCCTTTTTTGTTGCGAAAACGCCCCGGGCAAAAACCTCGGGGCGTTTTCGTATTTTATAGAACGCTGCACACAAAGCAAATGGTTCCATCAATGCACACTTCGGAGCAATCCTGTTCCTCCGGCCTCGTCGTTGCTTGGCAAGAAAAAACGGTTTGCCGACGTGAAAACAAAGGGTGACACGGCTTTCCTCTTGACCGGTATCGACCTCTTGCGTCTCTCTTTTCACGGTCGAAAAGTTGCGAAAGCTCTGTCGCTTTCTTGGACGCTGACTGGCGTGTTCTCCCGTGTCAGTCCATAATTGCAGCACCGCTTCCTATGGTATTCCTCACAGGTCATGGAATAGCAAACGTTTCCTGTCACCTCGCCGTCCGGCAAAACCGAAGCGTTGCGCAAAATACCCTCATAATAAAATCCCAGCTTTTCGATTACTCTTTGTGAACGCTGGTTGCCGGGATAGTGAAAAGCCGATACCAGCTCCAACTCCAGTTCCTCAAACGCATAGCGCAGAACCTCGCGGCAGACCTCCGTCATAAGGCCGCGCCCCCAATAAGACGGCTTCAGGCCATAGCCGAGCATCCGAACGCGCGTGGGATCCATCACCCGCTTGGGATCAGGATGCAGGCCAACCGAGCCAATGACCCGGCCACTCTCCTTGTCCTCGATCGCCCAGACATTTTCTTTCGCGATCATCTCCCGCAGCACTGCCTCGGATTCCTGCATGGATTCGTGGGGCTTCCATCCGGCCATGGGACCGACGACCGGATTTTTCGCATAGTCGTAAAAATCGGGCAAGTCCCACAGAAAAAATGAGCGAAGAATAATCCGCTCGGTGGCAAGCTGTTTCATGGCAATACTCCTTTATCCGGCGCAGGATGCAGGGTAAAGCGCCATGCACAGCAACAGCTATCATCGTTGGTATCCGGATAGCAGCTCAGACACTCACATTCAATGCGCTCGTCAATGACCTTAGCAAAGCCCGCATACTCGACTAGCCCCACCCGTTTGCAGGGATGAAAGGGCATTCCCTTGCGCGCGCGGGCATTCTGCACCCGGCAATCCAAAGCCCGGTAAACCAAGGCGTCGTTTTCCCATCGAAACTCGTCCCGATTCAGATTAGCATAAAACCGAAATTGGAGCGCGCGAGCCAGTCCCTCCAGCCCCGCTTGCTCCGGCAGATGTAAAAACCGTTTGATCCGCTTGGCTTCGATGGCGGTAAAACGTTTCCACGCCCGCTCGTCATGCTCCATAGCCTCGTCCATCCCCAGCTTGCTCTCCACCGACTGAAACCATACCCCGTCCAAAGCCAGCCAATTTTTCGAGTAAAGCTCAATTAGCTCATACAATTGTTCCCGGGACAATTCTTCCAGTGCGTCTGCGTTTTTCAGCATAATATTAAGCCTTCTTTCCGCTTCCCCTTTGCGGTGATATCTCCTCCAGCCCCGTAGCAGAAGCCTCCGATCACGCCCTCATAAATCCAGCTTCTTGGTGGCTACCCTATTACAAAATGCCTCGTCGTGTTCCACAAATACCATGGTCGGGCGGCATTGTAAAATCAACTCTTCGATTTGCAGCCGCGCGGTTAAATCCATGTAGTTGAGCGGCTCGTCCCAGACATGCAGGTGAGCTCTTTCGCACAGGCTGCGCGCGAGCGCCGCTTTTTTTCGCTGCCCTGCGCTGAACGCGTCGAGCGAGCCCTCCAACTGCCCGCGGGAGAAACCCAACTTGCGCAGAATGGTGAAATACAAGCTCTCGTCCACATCAGCCTCACGGGCATAGTCCCGCACTCGGCCAGTCAGCGACGACGTATCCTGCGGCACAAAGGAAATTTGCAGACGGCTGCCCAGCCGCACCGTACCCTCGCATGGCGAAAGCTCCCCAGTCAAAAGACGAAGCAGCGTGCTTTTCCCTGCCCCGTTGGGCCCGCACACAGCCACACGGTCTCCCTTTTCAATCGTCAGACTGATGTCCCGAATCGCCGCCCTATTCGAATAATAGACGCTCGCATGACGGATATCCGCCAGTGGGCCGAATGGATAGTCGAGTTGAGTCAGCTTGAGCGGCTCGGCTGTTTCCAAATCCTTGAGCAGTCCCTTCTTTTCCTCCAGCGCCCGCTCGCTGCGCCGCTGGAGCTGCTTGGCCCGCTTCATGACCTTCGCGGCCTTGTGACCGACATACCCCCGGTCGGGCCGCAGCCCGGCATGATCGGTGTGGTATTTGGCTTGCTCAGCTTGCCCCGACCAGCCCGCGGTTTGGCCGGCCGCGTCGGAAAGACGGGAAATCTCTTTTTCCAGCTTGGCCTTTTGGGCCGCCTCGTAAGACTCCCGCCGTTGTTTGTTTTCCAAAAAAGTAGTAAAATCACCTTTGTGCACGAGCACGCATGTGCGTTCCAGAGAAAGCACATGATCCACGCAGCGGTCTAGAAAGGCCCTGTCGTGAGACACGAGCAAAAAGCCGTTTTTACGGCGAAGATAATCCGCCACCTGCCGCCTCGCCTGCATGTCCAGATGATTGGTCGGCTCGTCCAACAACAGATAGCGATTTTCCCGGCAGAAAAGAGAGGCAAGCAGCACCTTGGCGCGTTCCCCATGGCTCAAGCTGCCAAAGGGACGCTCGAGCGCCTCCTCTTCGACGCCCAGCAGCGAACATTCCCGCGACAGCCGCCAAGGCTCACACTGCCCAACCGCTTCCCCCACCGCCCGGGCGCAAAGCCCGTCTTCGGCTACCGGGAAAGGGAAATAATCGCACGCAACCTGCGGCGAAATGGTTCCGGAATATTCATACTCCCCCATCAGCAGACGCAGGAAAGTGGTTTTCCCCCGGCCGTTTCGCCCGGTAAAGCCGAGCCGCCAGCCGGTATCCAGTTCGAAAGAAACGTCATCGAATACAAATTCAGCCCCGCCGTCGTAGGAGAAGCGAAGGTGACTTACTTGAATTAGCGCCATAAATACGCGCCCCCCTTTGTAAAATAAGCCGCAAGAAAGTTTCCTTTCCCGCGGCTCTCAAAGGGATGCAAACGATGTAGGCGTCCTTTCAGGCGCCGTCCCATTGGGCTGCATGCCGCGCATCCATCGCATGGATGTTGGAAATCAATCTTTCTTGCTGTGTGCAGACGCACCTATCCCTGGGACCTTGCCCCAATGGGATTTGTCACTAGCAAGAAAGATTGCGCATGGTTTCATCTCCAAATCAAATAATAAAATAAGGTGTAACTCATTGCCTGTGGCCGCATCGTCATCCAACAGGGTATGCCGCGGCGGCCCTTCCTGGCATAGAAGTCCATCTATTTGCAGGTATTATATCAAACACCCAAGAATTCGTCAAGCCCTGAATGGATTCATTTTCCAGTAGATTATTCCTATCTTTTGTTCCATGTGCGCCAGACGTGATTTCCTTGAAAACCGCGTTTGCAATGTCGGGCACTGGGTTTCAGGAATTGTTTCGTCTATTCAAACGGGTCGTTTATCCGTCGTGGGTCACTGTCTGGGAACTCTTTCGTACCTTCCCGCATAAACTTGTTTTGCTTCCAAGGTCCATTTCCGAATAAACTCCGTCTTTGCGTTTGTATAAGCGTCCCTATTGTGTTCAAACCGCTTCCACAACTGCAATTTCATAGCCTCATATTCCTTGGCTATTTGCGGATATTCATTCAAATAATCCCTAAAATACAATTCGTCATTATCCCCAAGATAGCGAAGGTGTACATGAAAAACTTTTTCAGCAAATCCGTCTTTCCTATATCCACGGTTAAACGATACTCGATTTGCTTGTGTTGACATGCGAATAAATCCGTTTTTTTCAATTGCTTTCGCAGTATCCTCAATATCTGAACCTTCGGATACTTCAATCAGCACGTCAACGATATCCTTCGCCCATATCCCAGCGATAGCCGTACTCCCAATATGACTGATGCGCTCAATCGGATATTCAGACAATGCGCTTTTTAGAAGAATTTCGATTTCATCGTAGTATCGTTTCCATTTATCGCTATGTGCGACCAGGAATATGGGAAACCGCTCCCACAATTCTTCCAAAGACATTTCGAATAGTTCTTTTCCCATTTTCACATTTCCTTAAAAAATCAATATTTGTCGCCGTGATGTTATCATGGCCAGTTACCGACATCAACGCACGATTTGCAAAATTGCCCGTGCTCCGCTTTGACAACACCAAAAGCAAAAGACTTCCTCTATCATTGCTTCTTGCTCAGTATGTGCCATACATCATTTCCCTGAAAGCCGCATTTGCGATATAAATATTCTGGCTTCGAGGGATTGTTTACCCGACCAGACACAGTGGCAAACCGCGCTTTTTGGGCGGCCATGCGATACAAAAGCTCTGTGACCACATAGGTTCCAAGTCCAAATCCTCTATACTCGGGAGAAACTTGAATCCATTCCAAAATTCCTTCGCCGATTTGTGCATCAAATTCTGCAATCCCTGTCGCTGCGGTTTTCTCCGTTTTCAACTCCTGAATGGCAATACACAATTCTGGTGCATATACGCTATGCTGAACATAAGACTCTATCTCCGTCTCGGTTACCGATGCGTCCGCATAGCACCGATTGATATGCGCAGCATATTCGGAGGGAGCCGCATTGCATATCCCAAAGCCAGCGGGCAAGCTGGCCGTGCGCACCTCTTGCAGATTATGGTACAGTCGAAAATACGGTTCGTCCACATAATCTTCGAAGCAGCCCTCGCAAAAGTCACTATCGTGCAGAATTACCATGTTTTTCGGCACACTTATCCTCACCGTCTTCCAATAAGGCAGTGAGGATACTCTGCAGGGATTGTTTCGATAGTCTTCTTTCGATATCTTCATTTTCTCTCCATCGCGGCAGCAAAGCTCCGACGCAAAAAGCCCAGCGAATCCATCAGTTCCTTGGGCTCGCCAAAATCACCGCGGTACACCTCGATCACCCCGGCCCCGTCAAAGCCCTGCGCTTGCAGACTGGAAAAAAGGGCTGCAAAATCAAAGCTCCCCCGCCCGGGGGGCAAACAGCTTTGCTCCAGCGCATGGTCGTTGAGGTGCACATGCTTGACGCAAGGCCCCATCGCATCGAGCATGGCAAAGGGGTCTGTCCCCGCGCGCACCGCCTGCTTGATATCCAGTACAAAGGCCACGTCATCCTGCAGCGCGCAGCGCATTCGCTTGACAAACTCCGGGCTTTCCAGTCGGTAATGCACGACGTTCTCATGGGCGAGCTCCGCCCCCTCCTGCCGGCAAACCGACTGAATCAGGCAAAAGCGTTCCCAATAGACCTCGTCTGGGATGGTCGAAGGCCTGCCGCCGTGCATGACCACGTAGGACGCTCCCAGCCGGGCGGCGGCGTGGGCGTTGCGGCGGTAATCGTCGAGCGTATCATAGCATCGCCGCTCATAGGCTGAAAAATAATAATACGGCTCGCCGAACGAGCCAAAGGGATGCAGCGACGCTACATGGACGCCGTATTCCTTTTGTATGGCCAGCACCTCGTCGAACACCGGCCCGCTCAGCTCGGCGGGAGAATTAAAAAAAATCTCCGCCGTGCGCACGCCCAACCGGCCGCAAAGCCGAAACGCCTCCTCGGTCAGCATGGGATAAAAGCACGCGGTGGAGATTCCAAATTCCATAGAGGGGCTTTCCTTTCCGTTTTTAGATTGCGTTCTCAACGCACCTCAATTTATTCTATCCATCAAGCATAGGGATGTAATCCGAACTCGATTTCAAAGGGCGGATTACCGCCTCTGTTTAAGACGAGGAGAGTCGAACCCAAATCGGTTTTAAGAGGCAGATTTGCGGTCTTGCCACATCAAAATCCTCCCGAATACGCCAGGATTTTTCTTTGTAATACGCAAGAATCTGCTCTCTTAAAACTGCGTAGCGCCTCTCATGGGCTATTGTTAGAGGATTTTGGGTACGACGGAAGCAGGCAGGCTAGCGCCTGTCAATGACGGCAAGCCGAAAAACTTCAAAAATTGGGCATGAAGGGCGGTTTGTGTTCGATTTTCCTCGCCTTACGGAATCGCATGTTCGCACGGGCGGTTTTCTCCATTCCACAGCGCCTTCATCGTCCATGGAACGTCCGGCTGGCTCCAAAACGGGTCCTCCGGCGGCAAGCCCAAGGGCAAAAATACAGTGGAGCACAAATACAGGCTTCCCGTGCTGATGTACACCTCGCCCATATCCGGCTGCTCGCCGCAGACGCCGATGCGAAGCCAGCCGTTTTCATCAAACATATTCTCAAAGGCCATGGTACGCCGAATGACGGCGCTCAACCCGCAGCGCACCTGCGCAGGCTGCATATCGTCCGCCAGAATATGGCGGTAAGCCGCCATAGCCAGCGCCTGGAACGCGCCAAAGCGGTAAGTGAGCGAACGGCCAATTAAGGGATAGGTGCCGTCCGGCGCGATAAAATGCTCCTGTATCCGCGCATACTGCGCCAGCCGCTGCGTGAATTCGGGCAACAATTTGGCCCATTCACCCTCTTCCTCGCAAACGCATTCGGCAATCTCGTACAGCATCGGCTGAATGACATAGCTATTATAATAATCCCAGTGGAACGCCGGGCCATCGCCGTACACTCCGTCCCCCTGATACCACTGCTGGTGCTGCTTGAGCGCAAAATCGACCCGCATGGGATCCCAATCGGGCGCACCGGCGTAGCGCAAAAAGCACTCGATGATGGCGGAGAACAACAGCCAATTGCAAAACGGCGGTTTGCAAACCCGCGTGGAGCGCATGGCGTCGATCAGCCCCTGTTTGACCGTATCCGGCAAAGGCTGCCACAGCTCGTGAGGCGCGCGCAGAATAGCCTGCGCCAAAAAGGCCGCGTCCACAATCGGCTGCCGCTGGTTTTTGCTTGGCGTAAAATTCATTTTATCCGGCGAGGCGCTGTCCACACACACGGCAAGGCAGCGCCGCGCCATTTGTGCGTACTGCGCGCGCAGCCGTTCTTCTTCTCCGGTCAGGCTTTGGCACCCCAGCCAAGGCGCGATACCGGCCATGGTCCGTGCGAATGCCTCCAGATAAGTGCAGTTTTGATAAACCTCTTTCGATTGCTTACCGCGTATGGGCATTTCGCTCCGTAAGCATTCGCGCGATAACGAATCCAACACGGGCGATGTGATTTTCAGCATGGTATCCAGCCAATATTTTCGCGTATCCGTCATAACAAAACAATACAAGCGGGCTGCGCCACCCCGAATTACCGGCAGCAAGGCCGTCGTATTTTTCCCACCTTTCCAATAAAAATTATCACTGGGAACAAGCCGCTATTCTGCCGTTGGTCAAAGCACGCTAAAAAACAGGCGGCCGCAGGAAACGGCCGCCTATGGATCCGCTGTGATCAATGAGAGTATTGCGGCGGCGATATCGGTTGCACCGGGAAGCAGGCCTACAAAAAATCAGCCCTGCTTTTGCTGATCCCGCTGGCGAATCTCGGTGCGGCGAATCTTGCCCGAAGTCGTCTTCGGAAGCTCGTCGACAAATTCCACAATACGAGGATATTTATAAGGCGCGGTGACCTTTTTCACATGATTTTGAAGCTCTTTTTTCAGCTCGTCACTCGCCGTAAAGCCTCGGGCGAGCACAATGGTGGCCTTGACCACCTGCCCGCGTAGGGGATCGGGCGCGGCCGTGACCGCACATTCGAGCACGCTCGGATGCTCAAGCAGCGCGCTTTCCACCTCAAACGGCCCGATGCGGTAACCCGAGCACTTAATCACGTCGTCGTTGCGGCCCATAAACCAGATATAGCCGTCGGCGTCCCGCCAAGCTAGATCGCCGGTATTGTACACACCGTTTTGCCAGCAACGGGCGGTGGCCTCCTCATCGCGGTAATAGCCGCGGAACAGCCCGACCGGATGCTTGACGTCGGTGCCGGTGCAGCAAATGGAGCCGACGATGCCGTCCTCGCACTCATTGCCGTCTTCATCGAGAATTTTTATGTTCATCAGCGGGGTGGGTTTTCCAGCCGAACCGGGGCGCACCGGGAACCAGGGATAGTTGGCAAACAGCACCGGTCCCTCGCTCTGGCCAAAGCCCTCATGCAGCTCCATACCCATCTTTTGCTGAATCTGGCGGTAAACCTCGGGATTGAGCGGCTCGCCCGCTACACAGGCATGCTCGACATAGTCGAAGCTGTGGCCGCTGAGGTCCTCTTTGATGAGATAAC
>CABQCM010000006.1 GCA_902462665.1 uncultured Oscillospiraceae bacterium
AGTAGTGGCGGAGGAGGACTGAATGACCGCCGTCACCAGCACGCCCAGCAAAAAGCCAAAAAAGGGATTGCGGGTGAGCTTTTCCATCAAATTATTCATTTTCGGGCCGGCGGCCGCTTCCAGGCCATCTCCCATGTACTGCATTCCAAACAAAAAGGCCCCCAAGCCCCCGAGAAGCACAATCAGATTTCCCAATCCCATTTGGTCTACCACGTCCCAGCTTTGAAACTTTCCCCTCGCCCATTTCCTTATGATAAAATACCTTTAGAAAAGACAAGGTAAATAAACTGTAAAATCTAAGTCAAGCATTTATTTCTATCATACCGTTTTTAAGACGTAATTGCAAGAGTTGCAGCCAAAAAAGTCGAAATTTCTGCAACGAGAAACACCATAAACTGGATTCTCTATCACGCCACCCCGCTTTTTCGGAGATAAAAACAGCCGCCCTCTGCGTTCGCCTCGTTAAAACAGCCCGCTCGGGCCTTTGCCGGCTTTGTGAAATCTGTTTTAGGGTACAAAGGAAAAGCCTTGAAGGGCCCGCCATGGCTCGGCAATACCAAATGCCTCCACCCGCGGTCCCTCAAGGGCTTTGTTCCTATGATGGCTTACCAAGCCACGATTGAACCGAACGCCTACCACGGCGCTATGTTTTCATGCGTTCTTTTTGATCCCGAAAATCTTGCGCAGGATTCCCCTTAGCGCCCTCGGGCTTTTGACAACCACAATCTGCATACCCATTTGCCTCCTCAGGTCAGCATTTGAGATGGGATATTCCCATCAGAACCATGGCTATGGCCAGCACCGTTACCATCAGTTCGGCAGGACAAACGCAAGAAATCAACAAACCGACGCCGAACGCAATGGCGATAATGCCTCCACCGCCGCTTCCGCATCGCCTACCGCCCATAACATACCACCGCCGTTTCCATAACCTAATACCATTGTACGCAAGCACTTCAATTTGGTGCATAAAAACTGCCCGATGGAGAAATCGGCCGTGTCTTTCCAGGAGTAAGCCGAGGCTGTTTCCTTGTGGATCACCGAGAAAGCTTCCCCTCACAAAAGCGCAGACCGCGCGTTCAGGATAACGCACGGTCTGTGTGATGATATTACAATTTTTCGATTATGCTGAAGTTTTCTCTACGGGAAAACGGTCAATTAACTGAACCGAGTGCTGGAGAATCAGCAACGCATCGGACGCATCAATCCGATCGTCGCCGCTGACATTGGCCGCCAGCTTTTGTTTTTCATCCAGTGAAATCAGACCCACGCTGTATTGCAGCGCAAGCAAAGCATCCGACGCATCCACCCGTCCGTTTCGATCCACATCCCCGAATACCACGTCCGACACGGTTACGGCGCACTGCACGGCACGGCCGGTATCCTGGCTGGTGGCTGTGATGACAGCGGTACCTGGCTTGAGGGCCGTCACAATCCCATTAGGCGAGACGCTAGCGACAGTCTCATCGGAGGAAGTCCAGTCCACCCATTTGTTGGCCGCGTCGTCGGGGGTCAGCGTACAATGCAGCTTAGTCTGCGCGAGCGTGGTCAGAGTCAGGGACGATCGGTCGAGCGACAGGCCGCTGACCGCCGTCTGACTGCCTGCGCTTGCACGTGCAAAGACCGTGCGGTAAGTATAATCGGTCAGTTCGCCGTCGCAAAGCACATTGTGCAGGGTAATTTGAAATACATCCCCCTGCGAGTAAGTGATTCCCGCATTGTAAAATGTGACCTGATTGTCGCCAAGCAGCCGGTACAGCTCATATTCTTCGGCAGTCTCGTCGGTAAAGCTCCAGGTTGTTTCGCTGTTGAGGTTCGTGACTTCGACCGTAGTGGAATCGGTCACACGATATCGGCCGTTATAAAAGCGGGCGGTCCAGCGGAAGCTACTGTAGTTAAGATCGGTCAGCATGATTCCCTTAGAAGGCCAGGCCACCAACACGACGTCGCTTTCTTGGTATCCATTGAGCTTGTGTACCCCCTGCCCCGCGCAGACCCCCAAGCCGATGTTCTCCCAATTGGGGTCGAGCAGATTATAACGATGCCCGCAGGCAATCACATCGCCGTACGCCTCTTGCAGCGCTTTTTGAAGGCTGCCGATGATGTCGTCTGCACCAAAATAGCTGGCAAAATATAAATTTTCTCCATTGCCAGCCTGGGCAAGCTGATAAAACTCATCCGGCACTCCTTCGGGCTGAGGCGGGAAATGCGGGCTAGGATTGCTGATATGCTGGCTGCTCAAGTACACAGTGAGCACCGCCTTATGCTGGCTCGCGTTGCTATAATACTCCGAAAGAGCGAGCTTGGGTAGACCCGCTCCCGCGCGAATAGCGTTGATGTAGCCCACCGAAGCTTCCAGAATACGCGGGTCTACCGTCCCCGCCCGCAGAGGAAGCTGATCGTAAATATAATCCTCCGTAAAATACTTTTCGACCGAGTTGTGAAGCTCCACCGATGCGGCAAATTCCCGCTGAGCATCGGCCAAAAGAGCTTGTTCCTCTTCAGTCAGCGGCACCGTGTTTTTGGGATCTAAAATAGCCGGATCCACAAAATAAACGCCCATGCGATTCTCATGAAAATCAAAACAGGCATAAGACGCGCTGGGATCAATGTTATAATTGCGGGCGTAGGAAGCATACATCACCGGAACTGGGCAAACAGCTCCGCTGTTTCCCAGCATAATCAAGCTGACGTAAGAACTCTGCCCCGTCGCGTTGGCGTAATCATAAAAATTGCTTCCATTTTCTTTTAACTGCTGATTGATGAAAAATAACTGCTCGTTGAAGGTGAAAGAGGACGGCTTTCCTCGTTGGGATGCGACCGCGTTGTACATCATCACGCCATGCTGCTGCAGACCGGCGAGATATCGATCCTCATCGGCACGATAGCGATCCTGATACCGCTGCATCTCCTGCCATTGATAGCGGCCAAGGCAAAGATACAGAACCCGGTCGTCGTCATCGGTGACAATCCAGGGAGAATAGTTGGTATAAGTATCGCCATAACTGATCTCCGGAGTGGTAAATCCGGGGGTAATCGTGCCGTAAATTTTAATGTCGCCGCCGGCATCGGTTTCAAGGTACAGATAATCGGCAAAATTATCGCTATAATACGTATAGGCTTTGCCGCCGAAGGCGGAGTCGGTCACAAGGCGCGGTTGCCCGAAGGAAGCTGAAATTTCTTCCACACTTTGCCCGGCATACAGGTTTTTTCCGCCGACGGCAAGCAACAGTTCTCCTTCCTCGGCCGAAGCGGCTGGAAGACCCACAAGGGCCAGCACTACCGCTAAAAGCATTGCAAAACATTTTTTCATAATAAGTCCTTCCTTTACTCTCATACCGTTTTCCCCCGCCATTTTCGTGCGATACCATCCTTGACAAGGGAAAGCACGGTTTATCCTTCCCCTGCGCACCGAAGCACCACGACCGCTCCCTGCCGTACGGCAACGCGCGCTACGGAATCGATAATTTCATTGCTACAGCCAATGGGATAATCCCCGGTCAGCCGGGCGTCGGACAATGGATAACGAACTCCTTGCAGGGTAACGCCCAGCGCGTCGCCGTCCAAAGCAAAAATCGACAGATACGCAAACCGCTCGTCCCGCTCGAGCGTAATTTCTCCCTGCGAGACCACCTGAACCTGACAATCCGCATCGGCCATGCAGCCCCGGCAGCCCTGCTTACTCAGAAAACGCAGCACCCCCAAATTAGCCAGGGTATGATCCAGCCGCCCCCCCATGGCGCCAAGCAGCAAAAAATCACGGTATCCCCGGCTTAGCCCCTGTCGCACAGCATAGAGCATGTCGGTGTCGTCCTTTTCCCTTGGCAGGGCGATGCATTCGACCTCTTTCGGAACCTCCCCGGTATAGGAGTCAAAGTCCCCTACCACCAAATCGGGAGCAAGGCCCATTGTCTGTATATGCTGGAGCCCCCCGTCGGCGGCAATGATAAAATCGCTCGGTTCAATCAAGGAACAAAGCAACACGGGGGATTTCATTTCACCGCCTCCTACAATCACGCAACGGCTCATAGGCTCATCATCCTTTCTCTTATCCCATGCCGATTGTCCGTCTCCATCCTTTGGGGTTCGCCATTCACTTTGATTTCGGCCGGGCGCGCAGCAAAGGGACCTACTTTGCCGCGCAGTATCTGAGCACGCAAAGCCAGGCCCCTCTCCATCAAAATTTGAGTCTCAAAAACAGTGTATCATGCCGCGCATCCCTCCGAAGGAAAGCCCGGCGCCGCGATATCGCCGCTGGGAAGCGTCAAAGCTCCCATTCCTTAATCGTGCGGGCCTGCTGATAAAGCTGAACGTAATTTTCATATCGGCCGGAAGCAATTTTCCCCTCCTGCACCGCTTGATAAACCGCACAGCCCTTTTCCCCCGTGTGCGAGCAGGACGTAAAACGGCACTGCCCAAGATAGGGAACAAACTCTCGAAATGCAAACGCCAGATTGTCCTTGAGCACGGTTTCTCCCTCCAGCGACTCCAAAGAGGAAAAGCCAGGGGTATCGGCCAGATAACCGCCCCCGTCCAACCGGAACAGCTCGACATGACGGGTGGTGTGACGGCCACGTCCCAGCTTCTGGCTGATTTCGCCGGTTGCCAAAGAAAGGCCCGGTTCCAAAGCGTTGAGCAGACTCGATTTTCCCACGCCGGTATTGCCGCAAAAGGCCGTGACGCGCCCGCGCAAACGACCGCGCAGGTCATCCATTCCCTCACCCGTCGGGCAACAAACACAAAACACTGGGATTCCGGCCAGACGGTAGCGCGAGGCCAATTCCTCCCCGCTTTGAAGATCGCTCTTGGTCAGCACAACCAGCGGTTCTACCTGACGATCCTCCGCCAAAGCAATCATTCGATCCATGAGCAACGGATTGGCCGTCGGCTCGCAGGTCGAGGCTACCACCGCCAACTGCTCCAAATTGGCCACGGGAGGACGGCCAAACTGATTGCGACGGGGCAGCACCTGCACAATCACGCCCACGCCCTCTGCTATCGGCTCCATCTCGACGATATCCCCCACCAGAGGGGACATCTCCTTTTTGCGGAAAATCCCCCGCGCCTTGCATTCAAATACAGCGCTGCCGGCTTCTACATAATAGAAACCGGCAATGGCTTTTCGAATCAGTCCCTGCATTAGTCGTCCCCCGGCGTACTGGAAACGTGGCTGTGCGAACTGGAATCAGGATCCGGCTGGCTGGACGGGACGCTGGACGTACCAGACGAGCTAGAACTCACCGGCGGCTGTGAACTAGGCTTGGGAGTACTGGAGCTTTGCAGGAAGGAATCGGGCAAATCAAACGAGCCCGTCTGCGTCGCCTTGCCGGTGTGGAAATTGAGACGGTATTCCTTGTATCGGTGATCATCCAGCTTGACGGTAACGGTTGGCTCCAGATTCTGCGGCACAAACATGTCGGCCTTCAACTGGATGGTCACCGTGTTGCCACTGATGGAGGTGGGATCGACACGGCTGCTGGAGAAGATGGACTGACCATTATAAAACACCGTGACGGTAAATTTATTGTCCGTATTGGGAATCGGGAGAGCCAAATTGACGTCCACAATCGGCTTTCCGCTGCTGACGACCAAATCGACCGCCGTATCCTTGTTGGCAGTCGAGCCGACGGCCAAGCTTTGGCTGATGACAACGCCCTCGGGTACCGTGCTGTCCGCTTTGCGGGAAACGTTGCCTACGCGCAGTCCGTTTTCCTCAATCGCTCTCTTGGCCTCATCCTCCGTTAGCCCCTTATAGCTGTCAACCGTGACAAACTTGGGTGCGGGGCCAATGCTGACAAACAGCTTGACGGTATATCCCTCGTCCAAAGAGGAACCTCCCGCCGGATCGGTGCGCACGACAAAATCCTTGGCCACCTCGTCGCTGTAAACCTCTTCAATATCGTACTGAAGCTTGAGCGAAGTCAAGGTTTCCTTCGCGGTATTGATGTTATAATTGGATAGATCGTCCAGCTTGACTTTCTTGGGGCCTAAGCTGACGGTAACGCGAATCTCATGCTTTCCTTTGAGGCTTCGGCCAGCCTCCGGCGTCTGTGCCATAATTTGCCCTGCCGGATATTCCGCGCTGTAATCCTGCCCCTGATTGGACAGCGTAATCGTAAAATCCTTGTATTCGTCGCTGCTGATGACCTCATCGTACACTTTTCCCAATAGATTAGGACATTCCACTACCGTACCGCTGCTGCCAAACAGCCGAGGCAAAAAGACAATCGCCAGCACGATAAGCACCAATACAAAAGCGCCGGTCACTCCCAGCAAAATGGGCATCAGAGGCGAACGCGACGTCTCTTCCTCTCCCGTATCGTCCTCATTGGCCGTGGAAGCGGAAGAGGAGGAAATATCCTCCCGTCGGATGAATTTGGTTGGCGCGTCGTCAATAAAATATTTGTATTGGAACTCAATCGAGGGATTGCGCTTGAACTCTTCCATGTCGGTCAGCATTTCGGCCGCCGATTGATAACGCCGTGTCGGCTCCTTCTGCATGGCCTTCAGGGTGATTTGCTCGAGGCCTTCGGGGATGTCCGGATTGATCTCCCTCGGCCGGGGCGGCTCGTTTTGAAGCTGCATGATGGCCACCGACACCGCGCTGTCCGCCTCAAACGGCAGACGGCCGGTCAACATCTCATACAGCAGCACGCCCACCGAGTAAATATCGGTTTTTTCATCGGTCACATCGCCGCGGGCCTGCTCGGGGCTGACGTAATGCACGGAGCCGATTGCTTTGTCGGTGATGGTGCGGTAATCGCTGCGAGAAAAACGCGCGATACCAAAATCGGTGACCATAATGGTGCCGTCCTGCAGCAGCATGATATTTTGCGGCTTGATATCTCGATGGACAATCCCTTTGTCGTGAGCATGCTGCAAAGCGCGCAGCACCTGCTCGACAAAATGCACCGCTTCCTTCCAGCGAATAATTTTTTGCTGCTCAATGTACTCTTTGAGGGTGATGCCGTCAATGTATTCCATCACAATATATTGCAGCCGATCGCCAAAGCTGACATCATATACCTTGACAATATTGGGATGAGAGAGCACCGCGATGGCCTTGGATTCATTTTTAAACCGGCGGCGAAACTCCTCGTTATTGAGCAGCTCATCCTTGAGAATTTTAATCGCGACCACCCGGTCGTCGATGCTGTCATAAGCCTTATAAACCACAGCCATGCCGCCGACGCCGATAATCTCCTGAATTTCATAGCGCCCGTCCAGGCGCTTCCCCACGTATTTATCCATCAACCTGGATCCTCCTCCTTCTACTGTGCGACCAGCACAACGGTAATATTATCCCCGCCGCCATTTTGATTGGCCCGCTCGATGAGCGCGTCAGGGCATTCATAAAATCCGGTGCGGTCAACAATACTCAGTATCTCATCGGTCTCTAGATAATTGGTCAGACCGTCGGTACAGATAAATATGGCGTCCCCCTGCGCCAGCTCTACCTCGTCGTAATCCATCTGAAGAGCTTCGTCCACCCCTAGGGCGCTGGTGATGACGTTTTTGCGCGGATGCACACGCGCCTGCGCCTCGGTGAGATGCCCCGACTCGATCATAGACTGCACAATGGAATGATCTCGCGTAAGCTGGGTCAGCTTTCCGCCAGACAGCAGGTAGGCCCGGCTGTCCCCCGCATGTACGATGTGCGCGATGGAATCCACCAGCATACAGGCGACCACCGTTGTGCCCATGCCGGCCAGATTTTTGATCGATTTGGACATATCGAACACCGTTAGGTTAGCTGCGCTGACCGCCGACTGCAACAAATTACGGATGGAGTTCGATCCCATGCCAGGACGGTAGCCCGACGAGATGTGCTCGGAGATCGACTTGACCGCCGTCGTACTGGCCACGCTGCCGCCGCTGGCGCCGCCCATGCCGTCGCATACAACGGCCCAGGCCGCCTCGCCCGGCAGCTCTCCCACCGCGTAGGAGTCCTGATTGGAATTGCGCTGCAGCCCCTTGTCGGTTTTGCTTGCCATTTTCAATGGGAATCCCCCCTTTGGCGAATCTCTTGCGTGGTATCGCGGCGCAACTGGCCGCAGGAAGCGTTGATATCGGACCCCAGGGTCCGCCGAATGGTAGCATTAATGCCTTTTTCCTCTAAAATACGCCGAAATCGCTCCAGCGCGGCACGGCCTGCGCCCTGGCAGCCGCTCCCCTCCACCGGGTTGGCCGCAATCAGGTTGACGTGGCAAAGCATTCCACGCAAACGCTCTGCCAGCTCGACGGCGCACGCCGGGGAATCGTTGACCCCTTCGACCACGGTATATTCAAAGGAAATGCGCCGCCCGGTCTTTTGAATATAGTCCCGGCAGGCTGTAAGTAAGGTTTGCACATTCCAACGGCGATTGACCGGCATCAACCGGCTGCGAATTGCGTCGTTGGGCGCGTGAAGCGATACCGATAGGGTAAGCGAAAGTCCCTCCTGCGATAGTCTCTGAATTTGATCCACTAAACCGCAGGTAGACAAGGAAATATGCCGCCCCCCAATTCCCAGCCCGTCCGGATGGGAAACCAGATGCAAAAAGCGAAGAACGTTATCGTAGTTATCCAGCGGTTCGCCCATACCCATCAATACGACGTTGGAAATGCGTTTATTCCGGTCAATCTGGGCGGCTGTGATTTGCGAAAGAATTTCCGAAGCGGTCAGGTTGCGCTGAAGCCCTCCCATCCCGGTTGCACAGAAAGCGCAGCCCATGCGGCAACCGGCCTGGGTAGAAACGCAGATGGTGTCGCCGTGATGATATTGCATCACCACCGCCTCCACCGTCGCTCCGTCCGAAAAGCGATATAAGTATTTTACCGTACCGTCCACAGCCGAGACCAACCGCTTTTGTATCGACGCCGCGGCAATTTCATACCGCTGCGCCAACTGCTGGCGCAAACGGGCTGGTTGGTCGGTCATCTCATCAAAGCTGGTGACCCCGCGGTGAAGCCAGCGAAAAATCTGCCTTGCGCGGTAGCCTGGCTGCCCCAGAGCAGACAGCTCCTCGCCGAGCTGCTCCAGCGTCATCGACTTGATATCGGCCTTGCTCAAACCCTCACCCGTTTCGTAACGGCCGCGATAAAGAAGCCGTCGGTATGATGTACATGGGGGAACAGAGTAATATGATGAGCCGCCTCCCCCGCCCGGCGTGCAAGCTGCGGCAAGATCTCAACCGGCATAAAATCGGGATGCTCTGCAAGGAAGCGTTCCACAATTTTTTCATTTTCCGCCGGGTTGAGGGTACAGGTGGAATAGACCAATCTGCCGCCTGGACGCAGCCGGATTGCATTGTTACACAAGATACGATACTGCATCTCGGTCAAATTGTCAAGGATTGCTACATTTTTGTAACGAATTTCGGGCTTTCTTCGTATAATTCCAAGACCAGAGCAGGGAACATCACATAAAATTTTGTCGAAATCGCCCAAATCCAATTGAGGGTCGGATGCATCCGCAGAGACAACCCCAATACAATTCAGCCCCAAACGGCGCGCGCCGTCCCGGATGAGCCTGGCTTTGGACTCATACAAATCCATGGCAATCAGCTCGCCTTGATCCTCCATGTGCTCGGCTAAGGTAAAGCTTTTGCCTCCCGGGGCGGCGCAACAATCCAGCAAGCGTTCTCCGGGGCGCGGTGCGAGAGCCATGCAGCAATATTGACTGGCCAAATCCTGCACATGAAAGAACCCTTCTTTGAAAACGTCCCATCGCTCGAGCGAGCCGACGCCCTTTTCCAGCGTCACAGCCCCGGGACAGGCCTCCACCGGAGCGGCCGTGATCCCCTGCTGTTCCAGCCGACGGCACAGCTCCCCAGGACTTAGCCGCAGAGTATTGACTCGGATTTGCAATGGCGGACGGCCAAAGCTGGCATCGAGCATCGAGACGGCGGTTTCTTCCCCGTAAGAGCCGCACAAATGCTCGAGCAACCATGCGGGCGCCGCCAGTTCTAGAGCAAGACGTTCGCGCGCCGAAAGCCCTTCGGGAAGGGCGACGGGGGATTCACAGCGCAGGACGGCGCGCAGCACACCGTTGACATAGCCCGCGGCGCGTCCCTCCCGGCTGTATTTTACTAAATTGACCGTCTCGTTGACGGCGGCTGGCGCGGGAACCTTATCCATATAATGGATTTGATACAGCCCCATACGCAGACTCATGCGGGCAATGGGACTAAGAAATTGCACCGGCGTTTTGCTGAAGCGCCCCAGGAGAGCGTCCAGCGTAATTTGCCGCTCGAGCACGCCGTAAAACAACTGGGTTGCAAAGGCCGCGTCAAGAGATCCCAGTCGAGCGGAGGCCAGCGCATGGTCGAGCACCAAATTGGAATATCCCCCCTGCTCTACTCGCAGCAACGCCTCCAAAGCAACCTGACGGGCCGACCGCGGTCGACGCGCATCCGTTTTGGGCTTTCTTTTTCCACTTTGCCCGGCTGCCGAGGCTCCCTTTGGGGCGCTCAACGCTCGTTCCTCGAACCGAAGCGCATAACGTAGTACAACAGAGTCATCACACTTTGCGCCAACGCCGCCACATAGGTCATTGCGGCAGCCGACAGTACTTTACGCGCCCCGTCGGCCTCGTCGGGAGCCAGCAAAGCGCCCTGCCGGATTTCCGCCATGGCGCGGCGGCTGGCGTTGAATTCCACCGGCAGGGTGATCAACTGAAACAGCACCGCGAGAGAAAATAGAATCAATCCGCCCCAAATGAGCCAATCGGAGGCAAAAATCACGCCCAAAATGGCCAGCGGAAGCCCTAGGTTGGAGCCGATATTACAAGCTGGAATCAATGCCAGACGAATTTTCAAAGGAGCGTAACCCTGCGCATCCTGCACAGCATGCCCGGCCTCATGTGCGGCAATGCCGACCGCCGCGATGCTGGTGCCGTAATACACGTCGTTGGAGAGATACAGCGTTTTCTTTTTGGGATGGTAATGATCGCTCAGCCGACCGCTGGTGAGCGTGACGCCGACGTCGACAATCCCATTGGCGGCAAGAATACGCTCGGCCGCCTCCCGCCCGCTGAGGGAGGTGCGGTTGAGAATCGCACCATACCGCTTATACCGCGAGGAAACCAGTCCCTGCGCCGCTACCATTAAAATCAGCGCGGGCAACATAAAGAGCAGGTATTGCAGCCGATAAGCAAAATATCCGCCATAAATCATCATTGGAAGCATTTATGCATCCTCCTTTGAAATCGACTCAAACACGGTGCCTTCGGCCATTGGATGCCCTCGCAGAAGCTCGATCGCGCTCATGCGCCGGCTTCCTTCCAGCTGCACTTCACATAGCTCGAGCAGACGGCCGTCTCCACAGCCGACGAACAGACGCCCCTCCCGCACCACGGCATACCCCGGCGCGGCATGGCCGTCCCCTAGCTTGGAACGGTGGATTTTCAGCACCCGGCCATCCCACCGGGTAGAGGCCACCGGCCAGGGCTGAAGCCCGCGCACCTGATTGTGCAGCTCGGCTGCCGGGCGGCTCCAATCCATGGGAGAAAGAGATTTATCCAGCATCGGGGCATAGGTCGACGCGGCATGATCCTGCGGCGTTGGCGTGAGCGTCTTGTCCTGCAGCCCCTCAAGCGTGGGCAGGATCAGCTCGGCGCCCATCCGGCTAAGACGGTCGTACAGCGAGGCAGCATCCTCATTGGGATCAATCGCAGTATCCTGCTTCATTAAAATATCCCCGGTATCCAGACCGGCGGCCATGAGCATGGTGGTCACTCCGGTGACGGTATCCCCCCGCAGGATGGCCCATTGAATGGGGGCGGCTCCCCGCAGACGAGGCAACAGGGAAGCATGGATATTCACGCATCCCAGACTGGGAATGTCCAATACGCTCTGAGGCAGCAGCCGGCCATAGGCCGCGACCACAATGACCTCCGGCTGGAGCGCGCGCAGAGCGTCCACCACGGCGCAGTCGCGAAAGCCTTCCGGCTGGGCTACAGTCAGCCCAAGCTCGATCGCTTTTTCCTTCACCGGCGGCGCAACCATACGATGCCCCCGCCCCTTCGGGCGGTCAGGCTGGGTGTAAACCGCCGCGATTTCATGCCCGGCCTGGGCCAGAGCGTCGAGGGGCGGTACGGCAAAATCGGGCGTACCCATATAAACAAGGCGCATAGAAATCCTCCTGTTGCTCGCAATACAATCCAGATTCCCGCCGCATCCGATGAAAACAGCGGCAGAGTAGAAGAACCAATCGCATTATGACTATTGCTCCAGCATGCGAACAGCATGATCCTTAAACAAAATGCCGTCCAAATGATCGAGCTCATGGCAAAAAGCCCGGGCCAGCAGCCCTTCTCCCGACAGAGTAATCGGATTACCATGGCGGTCTTGTGCCTGGACTGTCACCCGTTTGGGACGACGGGTAATGCCGCTCTGCCCCGGACAGGATAGACAGCCCTCCACTTCCTCCTGACGACCGCTCTTTTTTATGATGACCGGATTGATCAATTCTATGAGTCCTTCGCCCACATCAATGACCACTACCCGGCGCAGAATTCCCACCTGCGGGGCGGCAAGACCAGCCCCTTCGGCGCGATAGAGAGTCTCCGCCATGTCATCGAGCAGGGTCCACAGCCGCTCGTCAAATTGCTCCACCGGGCGCGACACTTTGCGCAGTACCGGGTCGCCCTCCCGAACGATATTACGAAACGCCATCGTATTTCACTCCTTCTATATAGTACGGGGGAATTTAAAGAATTCCCTCTGGATTCATATCGACAAATGCCGCCACCTTTTTGCTGCCCGGCGCGCGGCCAAAGGCGGCGAGGGTCTCTTTCAGCAAAGCCCGCAACCGCCGGTTGTTTTTGCATTTCATCAGCAGGCGATAGCGGTAACGGTTGCTGACCTTAGAAACCTGCGCAGGCGTGGGGCCAAGGATAACAAGTTTCACGTCAGCGTATTCCCCTTCCACCCCCTGGCGCAAAAGGTCAAAAAAACGTTGCGCACCGGCGCGTACCGCATCTTCTTCCTCCCCGGTGATTCCCACCAGACAGAGGTCGCAGTAGGGCGGATAGACCATCATCCGGCGTGCGGCAACTTCCTGAGCGTAAAAACGCTCATAATCCTGCTGCGCGGCGAGTTGAATCAGCTCATTATCCGGTGTCTCGGTCTGCACAATGGCGCGTCCCGGCTGGCTGCCCCGGCCTGCCCGGCCAACCACCTGCGTCAGCAGAGCAAAAGCCCTCTCGTAGCTGCGGTAATCGGTATTGTACAGCGCCTGGTCGGCATTGACTACTCCGACCAGAGTCACCGAAGGAAAGTCCAACCCTTTGGCCACCATTTGGGTACCGAGCATCAAGTCGTATTCCCCGGCGGCAAAGCGACCGAGTTTCTCCTCAAAGG
>CABQCM010000007.1 GCA_902462665.1 uncultured Oscillospiraceae bacterium
GTGGGCAAAACCGGCCGCTTTGAAACGCCGGACGGCATCAACGAGGATGAAATCGCTTTGCTCATGGCCGAACGGGGACAGTGATGGAGTGCTTTGTTCCAGTGCAGAATCCATCAAAATAGAGAGAAAGGATTTTCTCGCATGAACATTGGAGTATTGGCTCTCCAGGGGGCTTTTGCCGAGCATCGGCAGGTTCTTGACCGCTTGGGAGCAGGCAGCTTTGAAATACGCTGCAGCGATGATTTGAAAAAAGCCTGCGACGGCTTGATTTTGCCTGGAGGAGAGAGTACCGTCATGGGCAAGCTGCTGCGCGATTTGGAGCTGTTCGAGCCGCTGGGGGAGCGCATTGCAGCCGGAATGCCGGTGCTGGGTACCTGCGCGGGCCTGATTCTTTTAGCAAAACGGCTACAAGAGGACGACACGGTACATTTTGGATGCATGGACATTACGGCCTGCCGCAATGCCTATGGCCGTCAGCTAGGAAGCTTTTTTACCCGCGCTGCGTTTGGTGAGCGCGAAATCCCCATGACCTTTATCCGCGCGCCCTATATTGTCTCAGCGGGCGAGGGGGTGGAGGTGCTGTCGGTGGTAGACGGCCGGATTGTAGCCGCGCGTCAAGAACAAATGCTCGCCTGTGCTTTTCATCCCGAGCTTTCGGAGGATAGCACGGTACATAAGCTTTTTTTGTCCATGATTTGACGCGGCAGTTTATATTGTCGAGCCAAAAGCCCTCTGCAACTCACAAGTTGCAGAGGGCTTTGCTTGTATGCTCATCTGGATTTCAGCCGCAGTATTCGCATGCGGCCAGAGCGGCTACCGCCCCGTCAGCCGCGGCGGTGGACAACTGACGAACCTGCTTGGAACGGCAATCCCCTGCGGCGAACACGCCAGGACAGGAGGTTTTACAATCCTCCCCTGCTGCAATATAGCCCGCGTCATCGAGGGACACCAAGTCGCCAAACGGCTCGTTTTGCGGGATTTGGCCAACGGCCACAAATAGCCCGGCTACACAGCGATGCGATATGATGCCGTCGCACGAGCGAAGCCACACTCCGGTTAGGGCGTCTTCTCCTTCCAGCGCATCCACTACCGTATCCAGCACAAATTCGATATTGTCTTTGGACCGCGCCCGCTCGACCAGCTGCTGCTCCGCCCGAAATTCTCCCCGCCGGTGCACGAGCAGCACCCGATTGCAGTAGGAGGAGAGAAAGAGAGCATCCTCCACAGCAGTGTTGCCGCCGCCCACGACAGCGACGTCCTCTCCTTTGTAAAAAGCACCGTCGCAGACCGCGCAATAGGAGAGTCCCTGACCGGCCAGCTGGCTCTCCCGCTCAAGCCCAAGCGGACGGTGCCGTACGCCGGTGGCCAAAATAATGCTTTTACAGGAAAGTTCGCGATCGCCGGCGGTCAAAACAAATTTCCCATCGGCCGCGGCAATGTGAGAGACGGCCTCCATCTCCATTTCCGGGCCGAAAGCGAGTGCCTGCTCGGTCAGATTGGCGGCGAATTCCGCGCCGCTGATATGCGAAATGCCGGGATAATTTTCTACCTGCGAGGCATAGACGATTTGCCCGCCGAATCCCTCCTGCTCCAGCACCGTCACCCGTTTGCCCGCCCGGGCGGCGTATATGGCGGCGGTCATGCCGGCTGTACCGGCTCCGACGATGGCGATATCCGTTGTCCAATCTCTCATTGTGCCTTTACCGTTTCAATGTATTTTTTGATGTTGGCCACGTTGGCATGCCGCTGCGCCTGCCCGCCGTCGACGACGACGAGGGTGGGGGCCTGCCGGACGCCGTACTTGAGCGCCAGGGCAGCATTTTCCTCCGCGTCAATTTTCTCGTACGGCAGAGCGGCCTTTTGCAGCAGCGAATCGGCCACCTTGCAGTTGGGGCAGGTTTTGGTGGTGAATAGCAAGGTGCGCTGCGCGCCCGCCGAAGTGCACTCGGTGCAGGTTGGCGCTTCACTGGCCTTTGCCGGACCCTGATGGGTCAGGTGGGAGGCGCCGATATTGTAAACCTTGCGGTCTTTAAATTCCTGGCTTTTGCCGTCGTTCCAGTTTTGCACCGGCCGGTAATAGCCGGTAATACGGCTGTAGACCTCGGTTTTTTCACCACAATCCGGGCAGGTAAAGTGCTCCCCGGCGAGATAGCCGTGATTTTTGCAGATGGAGTAGGTGGGGGAGAGTGTGTAGTACGGCAGGGTGTAATTCTCTGCAATTTTGCGCACGAGAGAGGCGGCCGCTTTCCAGTCGGGCAGCTTTTCTCCCAGAAACGCATGGAAGACGGTGCCGGAGGTGTACAGAGTTTGCAGCTCGTCCTGCACGTCCAGCGCCTCAAAAATATCCTCTGTATAGCCCACCGGCAGATGGGAGCTGTTGGTGTAATAGGGAGTGCCGTCCTCATTGGCCGTGATAATGTCCGGATACTGGGCCACGTCGTGTTTGGCCAGGCGATAGGTGGTGGACTCGGCCGGGGTGGCCTCCAGGTTATACAAATCGCCGTACTCCTCCTGATAATCGGCCAGACGGTCGCGCATGTGGTTCAAAACCTCGCGGGCAAACACCTGTGTCTCCTTGTGGGTCAAATCGGCGCGCAGCCACTTGGCGTTGAGCCCTACCTCGTTCATGCCGATGAGGCCGATGGTGGAGAAGTGGTTATCCAATGTGCCCAGATACCGCTTGGTATAGGGATACAGCCCCTCGTCAAGCAGCTTGGTGATGACTGTACGCTTGGTCTTCAAGGAACGCGCGGCGATGTCCATCATTTTGTCCAAACGGCGGTAAAAATCTTGCGGGTCCTCTGCCAGATAGGCGATGCGGGGTAGATTGATGGTGACCACGCCGACCGAGCCGGTGCTTTCCCCGCTGCCAAAGAAGCCGCCGGATTTTTTGCGCAGCTCTCTCAAATCCAGGCGCAGACGGCAGCACATGCTGCGTACATCGCTCGGCTCCATATCGCTGTTGATGTAATTGGAAAAATACGGCGTGCCGTATTTGGAGGTCATTTCAAACAGAAGCCGGTTGTTTTCGGTGTCGGACCAATCAAAATCTCGGGTAATTGAGTAGGTAGGAATGGGATATTGGAAACCGCGGCCGTTGGCGTCGCCCTCAATCATAATCTCGATGAAGGCCTTGTTGACCATATCCATTTCCTTCTGGCAGTCCTTGTATTTGAAGTCCATTTCCCGGCCGCCGACGATGGCGTTTTGCTCGGCCAAATCGCCCGGCACCACCCAATCGAGGGTAATGTTGGAGAAGGGAGCCTGGGTGCCCCAGCGGCTGGGGGTGTTGACCCCGTAAATAAAGGATTCGATGCATTTCTTCGTCTGGTCGTAGGTCAGGTGATCCGCCTTCACAAAGGGTGCAAGGTAGGTGTCGAAGGAGGAGAAAGCCTGCGCGCCGGCCCACTCGTTTTGCATAATGCCGAGGAAGTTGACCATCTGATTGCACAGCGTAGCCAAGTGACTGGCCGGAGCGGAGGTGATTTTGCCCGGAATGCCGCCGAGCCCTTCTTGAATCAGCTGGCGCAGCGACCAGCCCGCGCAGTAGCCGGTGAGCATGGACAAATCGTGCAAATGCAAATCGGCGTTGCGGTGAGCGGCCGCAATCTCCTCATCGTAGATTTCAGACAGCCAGTAATTGGCCGTAATCGCGCCGCTGTTGGACAAAATCAACCCGCCCACCGAGTAGGTGACGGTGGAGTTTTCCTTGACCCGCCAGTCGGTTACCTTGACATAGGAATCCACCAGCTCTTTATAATCGAGGATGGTCGACTTCATATTACGGATTTTTTCCCGCTGCTTGCGGTACAAGATATAGGCCTTGGCCACGTCGGCGTAGCCCGACTCGCTGAGAACCTCCTCCACGCTGTCCTGAATACCTTCGACGGCAATTTTGCCATCCTTAATCTTGGGCTCAAAGTCGGAGGTCACCTTGAGGGCGAGCAAATCAATCACACTGGGATGATACTGCCTGTTCTGCGCTTCAAATGCCTTGGTAATGGCGTCTTTAATTTTAACGATGTCAAATTCCGCTGTTTTACCATCCCGTTTGGTGACCTGATACATCTGCAAACCCCTCTTATCTTGTTGTGTTCTATGAAAGCAGACAAATCCCTTATTTTTCCGGATTCACCGATGCTTCCCATCGCTCAAACAGTATATCACACGCCGGATTCGGTGTCAATATGTTGTATCCACAAAAGATTTTTATCCGTTTTATGGCACAATATATAGTTTCACGGTGTTGGCGGAAAAGATACGGAGTTTGGTCGGAAAACGGGGGATTTTGCAGGAGTCGGGTCAAAATAAATGGCATTCGGATTGCTTCGTCTAGTCCATTCCTCGAATCTGGGCGGGGATTCCGGCGCGAATCAGAATCCGCTGAAAATGTTCCATCTGTGAGCGGTCATAGCCGTGGAGCCCGCCGCGCAGCACCCGGTCGGAATCGACAAAGGCCTGCAAATAATACCGCTTTGCTCCGTGAATCCACTGCCCAATGGCCTCAAAATCAGACGCTGTGTGATATTCGCGCACTACGGTGGTGCGAAATTCATACTCCACCGCGCCGGAAAGCAGGAACCGAACGCTTTGGTCAATGGCGGTGCAGTCCAGAGAAGGAAGGCCCGTCGTCTCGGCGTAACGCTGTTTGGAATTTTTGATATCCATCGCCACATAATCCACCAGCCCCGCCTCGGTTAACTCGCGCAGCCGGTCGGGAAGGCTTCCGTTGGTGTCGAGCTTGATCTGGTATCCCAGCGCTCGGATTTGCCGCAAAAGCTCGTCCAGCCCGGTCGACAGCAACGGTTCGCCGCCGGTAATGCACACCCCGTCGAGCACCCCGGAACGCTTGCGCAAAAAGGCAAGAAGCTCTTCGGGTGTCAAAGCAGGGGACTCCTGCCGGGAGAGGGCGAGATCGCCGTTGTGACAAAAGGGGCAGCGGAAGTTGCAGCCGTCGAGAAAAACCGTGCAGGCCATTTTTCCGGGATAATCGAGCAGTGTGAGCTTTTGTAATCCTTGTATGCGCATGTTGGATTCCCGCCTTTGACGTCGTTGTTGTATTCAGTTTACCGCCAAGGCGAACGGATGTCAATGCCCAGGCAAAGCCGACAAAGAAAAGTGGACGAACCGGCGCAGATGTGCTATGATAAATGTCGAAACAATAGATTGATGCGGAAAGGCGGCATGCGGATGCTGCGACTCAATAATATCAAACTACCACTCGACACGGATTTCACCCAGCTGGAGGCCATCTGCGCCAAAACGCTGCGGCTGCCGGTGGGGCAAATTCGTTCGGCACGGCTCTGCCGTAAATCGATCGACGCCAGGCGTAAGGACCGCGTACAGTTTGTCTGCTCGATGGAGGTGACGCTGTCCTGCGACGAAGGGCGCGCTGCCAAACGCTGCCCCGCCGCCCAGTTGTGCGCCCCTTATCATTACGCTCTTCCATCGCTGGGTCGGGATTTGGGCCGACCGCGTCCCGTTGTTGTGGGCAGCGGCCCGGCCGGGCTGTTTGCCGCCATGCTTTGCGCTCGGGCCGGGCTGCGGCCGGTTTTGCTGGAACGGGGGCGCGCCGTCGAACAACGTATGGCCGATGTGCAGGGCTTCTGGGCAGGCGGCCGGTTGCATCCACAGTCCAACGTCCAGTTTGGCGAGGGGGGAGCGGGCACCTTTTCCGACGGCAAGCTGACCACCGGGATCAAAGACCCCCGCTGCCGCCAGGTGCTGCGGGAGCTGGTCTCTCACGGCGCACCGGAGGAAATTGTCTATCTCCACAAACCTCATATCGGCACTGACCGGCTGGTGGAGGTCGTGCGCTCGGTGCGCCGGGAAATCCTTCGTCTGGGCGGCGAAGTGTTGTTTGAGCACACCTTAACCGGGCTGACCCTGCGTGACGGCGGGGTACGAGAGATATCAGTGTCGACCCCGCAGGGGAAGCGGGCTTTGCCTTGCGACACGCTGGTGCTAGCCATCGGCCACAGCGCACGGGACACCTTTTCGATGCTGCTGGAGGCCGGGCTTCCCATGGAGCAGAAGCCCTTTGCCGTGGGGGTGCGTATCGAGCATCCCCAGAGCCTGATTAATCAAAGCCAGTATGGCCCGGCGGCCGGGCACCCCGCGCTGGGGGCGGCGGACTATAAACTGCATGTTTCCTTACCCGGCGGCGGATGCTATACGTTTTGTATGTGCCCGGGCGGCCAGGTGGTTGCGGCCGCGTCGGAGGAGGGGGGCGTGGTCACCAACGGTATGAGCCTCTTTGCCCGCGACGGCCGCAACGCCAACAGCGCCCTGCTGGTGGGGGTAGACGCCCGGGATTTCGGTTCGGATCACCCCTTGGCGGGAACGGTTTTTCAGCGTGCGCTGGAGCAAAAAGCCTTTGCCCTGGGCGGCGGCGATTACCATGCGCCCTGCCAGCTGGCGGGGGATTTTATCGCGGGCGTTCCCTCTCGAACGCTGGGGGCGGTTGAGCCGACCTATCGTCCCGGCGTGACCCTGTGCCAGCTCAGCGAGCTTTTACCCGAACGGGTGACCGGCGTGCTGCGCGAGGCCCTGCCGCGGCTGGGGGGGATGCTTCGCGGTTTCGACCGGCCGGACGCCCTGCTGACCGGGGTGGAAAGCCGCAGTTCTTCGCCTGTGCGCATCCTACGGGGAGCGGATTTGCAGTCGCCGGTACGGGGGATTTATCCCTGCGGCGAGGGAGCAGGGTATGCCGGCGGTATCGTCTCGGCGGCGGTCGACGGTATGCGCGTGGCCGAGCAAATCATCCGCGGCGAGTGAGATTGCTGTTCTCGATATGCCCTAGCGTCATTGATAAGGGCATGCAAAAAACCGAATCATCGGGCGTTCATACGACTGCCCGTGATTCGGTTTTTGTGTTGTGGGTGATGGGGATTTTGACAGTCCGGCGGATATCGCGCCAAAGAGGCTTACTGTGGGTTGGCTGATTGGCCGGTTCAGGGTTCTTCAAAATGAATCAGACGGTCTGGTATTTGATACAGATATTGATATGGTTTGCCGCAAAGATCAATATACAGCTTTCGCTCCCCGGTGTTTCGCCACATATCGCGAGGGGAATCGGCCCATTCCAACATTGGGCGAACGCTGCTTCCCACAGCGGTCAGCTTGACGGTAATCTCATGAATTCCATCGTCTGGAATGTCGAAACGGTATAAGCTCATAAAAGGCCGGGCTTGCACTGGAGATTTGTTTTCGATGGAAAATTCCGGGTTGACCACAAAAATGCTTCCGTCCAATACCGACTTTCGCAGAACGCGGTTCAACGCTTTGACATAATCGTTTTGCGTGGCCTCGTCCACGCCGAGCTTTTGGGTCAAAACCTCCCTCAGCTCGAGAGTTTCAAAGGGAATCGCTTTGCCATTCGCGCGGACGGTTACCTCACTGTCCTGCACTACGGCAAACCATTTTCGCGCATGCGCTTCGGATGTGCGAAAGGCGTAATTGGTAATCATACCCTCGTCGCCAATTTCGTTGCTGTGGCGTTCATACGCACAGTCCCCGTCGGTAAACAGCAATCGAATGCTGTCCCATTCCCCCTGTGTTTCGAAATGAAATTGCCTCGTTTCGTCCAGAGCGCTCACGCCGGAAAGATCGAATATTTTTAATCGGCTGTCGGGGGATAAAATATGGATTTTAGACCCATAAACATCGCAGGATTCCATGAGAAGCCGGTAGGAATCCGGCGGTTGTTCCTCTTGCAAGGCCGAAGAAGCGGGGAACCGTACCGACGGCTGTCGTGCGCTTTGAGAAACCATCGGCCTTGTAACCTCGGCGCTTAGCTTCTCTGCAGTGAAGGCGACGGGCTTGCCGTCCACCGTAATTTCCGGGTCCTCATACTGCCCCAAATGCGCGTACGGCAGGGAAAATCCCGTTGCCTGGGACAGGTTAACGCGGTATGTCATGGTAACATGAAAATTTGTGCCGTCCGACTCTTCAAAAACGATATTTTCCTCGGTCAGCCCAGCGGTATCCGCATGGTCTGGCGCAAGCCCGAAGGTGGTGATCGCCGCGAAGGGGGCCGCAATTTCAGCGGACGAAGAATGAAAACGCCAGATAACAAATCCCCCGCCCACCAGAAGCGACGCGCACAGAAAAATCGTAAGAACAATCATCCACGGCTGGAAGCGATGCTTTTCTTTGGGCTTGCGCGCTCGGTTGTCCATGGTCTCAAGAGCATTCATCGAAGTCACCGTCCTCTGTTTTAATAAGACTGAAACGATTGTGAAATTCCGATTTGTCATTTGATTTCATTATATACGATATGTTGAAAAATTTCAATTGAGAAAAATAAAAAGTACGGTATCATAATAGAAAATCGCTCCGACGGGTATAGTCTGTACCCGTCGGAGCGACTTTTTTGGCGCGTCACTTTTCGGTTTATTGGCTGACCACGCTGTCCGTCGGCTTGCTCTCAGCCGCGTCAGGCATCGAGGAGCTCACGGCCGGGGCGTTGGGATGCTGCCGTCCCTCATGGTCGATGGTGTAGTTATCGCGGTAAATCTGTTCGGAAATCTTCACGAACCGATAGCCGTCGTTTTGTAGGGTTTTGATGATGTCGGGCAGCGCGGCGGGGGTATGCTCAGCCGCGTTATGGAACAGAACAATGGAGCCGTTGCCCACCTTGCCGGTCACTCGTTTGGTGATTTCGGGAGCGGTCAGCCCCTTCCAGTCCAGAGAATCCACGTCCCACTGAATTCCATACATCCCCATCTCGCCCAGAACCTCGATGAGCGCGTTGTTGTAGTCGCCGTAGGGAGGCCGAAGCAGAACGGGCCTCACCCCGGTGATGGCTTCAATTTTATCGTTGCAGCCGTTGATTTCCTTCATCATAGCCTCACGCGAGAGATTGGACATATGAGGATGGGTATCCGAATGATTCATAATTTCATGCCCTGCATCGTGCAGCGCCTTGACCGAATCCGGATATTTGTCGACCCATTCGCCCACCACAAAAAAGGTGGCCTTGACGTTATACTCGGCCATGATGTCGATGAGCATCTGGGTGTCCTCCGCGCCCCATGCCGCGTCAAAGGAAATGGACACGATTTTGTCCGGTTGCTCGGTGCAATAGATGGGAAGCAGTCGCTTGGAAGCAGAGGCCGATACCGCCGGCCGCCCGGCTGCCACCGCTGCAAAGACAAACACCGCCGCCAGCAGAAGCACCGCCGCCGTCACCAGCTTCCCCCTGGTGATAATGATATAGCTCATTTTACGCATACCAACCCCTCCTTGCTATTTATCTATGCGCGAAGGGGTTGTACGAATGCATGACAAGTAAATTATTTCTTGTAAAACCATGCCGGAGGTTACAGTACAAGGAACAGCGAACCGCACGGTTTCACTGTTGGCAGTGGGCGCAGTAATAGACGCTTCCACCCAAAAATGCCTCCCGTGTAATCGGGCCGCCGCAGCGGGGGCAGGGATAGGGATAAGTGTTTTTACTCATCAGGGTTTTGTAGCCGCCTGGCTTTCCGTAGAGATCGGTCTCAACATCCCGGCCGCTCAGCTCGGTCATGGCCGACAGCACCCGGCGCACCGAATGCCACAGCGTTTCCAGTTCCTCGTCTCCTACCGTTGCCAGATACCGTCTGGGGGAAATGCCAGCGTCAAATAAGATATCCTGCAGCACCCCGTTGCCCAGGCCGGGAATGCGCTGCTCAGTGGCGAGAAAGCCCTTGACCGACAGCTTTTTCTTATTCGAAGCAGCACGCAAGGACGCAAAATACTCCAGCGTAAAATCGTCTGACAGCGGCGACGGCTTGACGCGGGCTATTTCATCGTAGCCATTGTCATATGCGCCGACGTACCCCTGAATGCTGCCGTACATGCGCACACTGGCTATCAGATAAGAACCGTCCTCAAACTCCACGCACAGTTGGTGTTTCTTCGGGAGCTTGTCCTCTGACTCGAGATAGCGAAAGACGATGCCGTCTGCAAACAGAAATTCTGCGTCGTCGCTCATCGTAAGGTGTACCTTTCCACCATAGGAATACGCACCCATGACCGTCCGACCGGAAAATTTGACCCCGTAATCGGCCGGGTCGCCTTCATACCAGGCAAAACCGTGGGGGGAAGCGTTCGCGACAACGCTGCGGATTTTTTTGTGTTTGAGTTGCTTGTCCAATTGACTAGCCAGCAGGATGCCCTCGGGAATTTCAATCATAAAAAGCTCCTCCTTGGTTTATTTTTTTAAGCATAGCACAAAATGTAAAAAAATGCAATCATTTTTTGCCACATAGGGTCGGAAAAAGCTGAATTTTATTTTTGGGCGAACGACAACCGCTGGGTGAGAGATTGTTTGTTTCAAATTCTTTGTGGAGCAATGCGAGAAAATTCATTTGGCTTGCCGCTGTAGAGTAGGAGTGTTTTGGTTAAGTCGAAACAATTGGCCGGACGTTCATTGGAAGAAACAAATGGTTTCGAGTAAGCCCAGTCAGAGAGGGAGCAACGCGCTCGTATTGGATGTAGCTCGTTTTTTACCGGGATTCTTCCTCTGACAATTCTCGGCTATCATAGAAAAAACGCGGCGTAGGGGGCGGGCCATATGCCGTAATAAGAAATTTGTGATATAAAGGTTGGGGCATAAGATATGGTACCCCAGACCTAGGGAAAAAGCGAAAGCTTTTTCGGCCATATGCCGTAATAAGAAATTTATTACATAAAGGTTGGGGCATATGGTATACCGATTGAACCGCTGCGTACTCACATCCGGAGGTTGTGTAAAACCCATTTGACGATTAAGATGAGGGCATTTTAATCGGTTTGGAGTGAGGTGCTGCCCATTGACCAATCGTCAGTACACAGTTGCTGTGTTTTGCGCCACGGGAGAGGAGTTTCAGGGGCTTTTGCGCAGTTTCCCGCAGGCGGTTGTCGCGGAGGACAACTTCGGTGTGCGTACAGGGATGCTGGAGGGAGAATTTTCGCGCCTTCTCCTTCTCTGCCCGGGAGTTGGTCACGAGCGTACAAGAGCTTGTGCACGGCGACTTTTAATGGAAAAACGCGTACGGCTGGCATTATCCATTGGCATTGCAGGGATTTTGGCCCCCAGACTGCGACTGGGAGACATTGTATTTTCCCATCGAGTGTGGGGTTACCAGCAGGGAACCCTTCGGTTTTTGGAGGCCGCGCCGGAGCCGGGCCAACGGGTATGGGACGCACTTCAGCAGGCTGTGCGGGAATTGCCGCAGGAGTTCCAAGGCACGTGGAGCGGCCCCTTGGTTTCCAGCGATCGGCCGGTGGCAGACGCTTCCTTAGCCGGGCAGCTGCACCAGAGTACCGGCGGCTTGTGTGTGGAAATGGAAGCGATGGGGTTATCCGAGGTATGCCGTCAGGCGGGCATCCCCTTTTTGGGAGTCAAGATTATGAGCGATTTTGCCGACCAGGATGCTTTTTTTTCCATGCTGCGTCATCAGCGACGGTTGTGCCGGCATATGGGGGAGCTGCTCGCCAGGGTGTGGCAGAAAACCGAATTTGGAGATTAATCCGATGAGAAAATGCGAAAGCTTCGGCGGTTTTCCCGCCGTCTAGAATGCTGGCGGTATTGGGATGGATTCACCGCTGGTTTTATCGCAAAGTGAAATTCGATATCATACGGTTATGCGATTTTTCGGTAGAACAGGGGGAGGGGCTATGATACATACGGCGCTGATTGTGCCGAAGGGCTCGAAGTATGGAAAGAATCCTTATTTAAAAACTTTTTTGGAGCGCAACGACATTGTGTCCAATTTTTACGGCGCGTGGGAAACGCCCAATCTCAGCCTGCTGACCATTGCCGGGCTGTTTCCGACTCATTACCGGCTGACCTTCCTTGATGAGGACCATGGCCAAACTGTGCCCTTTGACGCGCCGTTTGATTTGGTGGTGGTGACCGGCATGACTCAGCAAATCAAACGGGCTTACGCCATCTGCGACGAATATCGCCGGCGTGGCGTGTACACTGCCATAGGCGGCATTCACGCCACCATTTATCCAGAGGAGGCACTGCTGCACGCCGATACGGTCATGACGGGAGAGGGGGAGGACACCCTTCCCCGGTTTCTGGCCGATTGGGAAGCAGGACGCCCTCAGCGGCGCTACGACCCTCGCGGCTTCGTCGATCTGGCCGATTCCCCAACACCCCGGTATGATCTGACCGACCCGTCGCTGTATACCTCCTACAGCATCCAAACCACCCGCGGCTGTCCGCGCACCTGCTCCTATTGCACACTGCCGGTCATCTACGGCTCGGTCTACCGCCACAAATCTGTGGAGCAGGTGGTGCGGGAAATCCGCGCCATCCGGCAGACAGCTCCCAATGCGTTCGTCTTTTTTGCCGATGATAACATGTTTATTCACAAGGAGCACGCCAAAGAGCTGCTGCAGGCGATCGCCAAAGAAAATATTGTGTGGGGTACGCAAACCGATATTTCGGTGGCCACCCATTCGGATTTGCTGGAGCTTTTGGCCCCCAGCGGCTGCCGTTGGCTGTTTATCGGATTTGAAAACGTCAGTCAGAGCAGTCTGCGTCTGCTTGATCAAAACCGATGGAAGGCGCAGATGTGCTCGCGATATGAGGAACTGATTGAAAAAATCCATCGCGCGGGGGTCTTCCTGTGGGGTTCCTTTTTGTTCGGCACCGACAACGACTATCCCGACGTGTTTGACAACACCCTGCGTTTTACCATGGACAACGGAATTTATTCGGGCAGCTTTACCATTTTAACGCCGCTGCCCGGTACCGAGCTGTTCCGGCAGATGAAGCGGCAGGGCCGGATTCTGGACGAGGACTGGAGCCGGTATACCTTCTGGGATGTAGTGTACCGGCCAAAGCACATGTCGGCCGAGGAACTGGCGCGCGGGGTGGCCGGTCTGTATGATCGGTTTTATTCCCCGGAAAATTCCCGACTGCGGCTGTCCAACATCCGCCGGAGGCTCCGGCGGCGAAAGGGGGAGGAAGGGTCGTGCGAGTCTGTCTGATCAATCCGCCGCTGAGCGTGCACGAGTTTCCGCATCTCGCGCTGCCCATGCTCAAAGGATATCTTGCGGACAAAGGTTTTGACTGCACGGTACGGGACTTTAACGTTGAAGTTATGAGCGAAATTATCGACCAGGGCCTGGAAAAGGTACAGCGGTATTTCTATGAGCACGGCGTGAAGTACCAGTACGCAGAGATCAAACGCCGGTATGACGACGCGCGCAGGATCTTCTGGGATCCCAACGCGCAGGGGCATCATGACCGAGCGCAAAAGCTCATCAACACATATCTGCGGATTGCCGGGTCAAATATTTTTGACGTCTGCTTTCGTCCCGATACTTTGGAGAAGATTCAGCAGGGCTTTGCC
>CABQCM010000008.1 GCA_902462665.1 uncultured Oscillospiraceae bacterium
GGCGTCGTGTTTACCCAAAACTGTACCCACGCGCTGAATTTTGCTATTAAGGGGTTGATGCCCGCCGGCGGGAAAGCGGTGGTTTCTTCCCTGGAGCACAACGCCGTTATGCGCCCATTGACCGCTATGCGCCAGCAGGGAGTGCGTACCGACACCGCCGAGGTCATTTTTGGCGACGACGACGCCACCTTTCGCTCTTTTGAACGGTTAATTGACGCGGATACCAATGTGGTGATTTGTACTCACGCCTCGAATGTCTGCGGCCTTGTGCTGCCCATCGGTCGCATTGGGCGGCTATGCCGCCAAAGAGGAATTCCATTTATTGTGGACGCGGCGCAATCGGCTGGTATGATTCCCATTGATATGACGCAGATGTGCATTGATTGCCTCTGCATGCCGGGGCATAAGGGTCTGTATGGTCCTCCAGGTACGGGGATGCTGCTGACTGGCCGTTCGATTCCTCAAACGGTGATCGAAGGGGGGACCGGCACCTTTTCCATTGATTTCAATCAGCCGGAAAATCTTCCGGAACGGCTTGAGAGCGGTACGATCAATACCGTAGGGATTGCGGGATTGTCGGCTGGGCTGGCCTTTGTTGAGCAAAAGGGAATTGGACGCATTCACGATTATGAAATCGGCCTGCTGCAGGAGTTGTACGATGGCCTGCGTTCCATCCGGGAGGTCGTGCTGTATATGGATCGTCCCTCGGTCAGCCACTTTTCTCCGGTGCTCAGCTTTAACGTAGAAGGGATGCCCAGCGAGCAGGTGGGGGAAGAGTTGGCACAGGCAGGCTTCGCCGTGCGTGCCGGCCTTCATTGCGCGCCGACAGCGCATCGCCGGTTGGGTACGCTGGAGCAGGGAACCGTGCGGGTCAGCCCATCGGTGTTCAGCCGCCGGGAACACATCAGGGCATTCTGCGCACAGATGAAAAAAATAGTGAAAAAAAAGGCAAACTAACTTGCAAGTATCCCCGTGTGTGTGATACAATATTAAAAATAAATTGGGAATGATGGGGCGGTCGATTTGACCGCCCCTGCTGGAAATGGGTGGCGCCTATGGCAGGCTTTTGGGATTTGCTCGAGCAGGGCTGGAACATATTTTTTAGTGTAATCTCCGACTTTAATTTCGGGGATTTATTGGATATTGTTTTGGTGGCTTATCTGATTTATAAAACAGTTCAACTAATTCGCGAAACCCGTGCGGCGCAACTGGTCAAGGGCATTATGTTGCTTCTGATTATCGTCGTGCTTGTCAAGCTGTTTCAAATGGATACTATGGAGTGGCTGATTGAAAACATGATGAACGTCGCTGTGTTCGCTCTGTTGGTTGTATTTCAGCCTGAGCTGCGCCGGATGCTGGAGCAAATGGGCCGCAGCCGTATCGCCACCTTGGGACATAGCTTGAGCAATACCGAGGCCGAGCAGGAGCAGCACATGGCCATTGAGGCGACCTGTAAAGCGTGCGCTTCCATGAGCGCTTCGAAAACGGGTGCTTTGATTGTGTTTGAACGGCGTACTATGTTGGGCGACGTCATTGATACCGGCACGGTCATCGACGGCGCGGTATCGCCCGAGCTGTTAGGCAATATCTTTTTTAATAAAGCTCCTTTGCATGACGGCGCGCTCATTATCCGCTACGGGCGGGTGCGGGCGGCTGCCTGCATTTTACCTTTGTCGCAGAATGAAATCAATCGGGAGTTGGGAACGCGGCATCGTGCGGCGCTGGGAATGTCGGAGATTTCGGACGCGGTGGTCGTGGTGGTATCGGAGGAGACCGGCACCATCTCGGTTGCCCGCAATGGAGTCTTGACGCGGGGATACGATGCGATCACCCTGAGCACCGAGCTGGAAAAGGCGCTGCTTCCCTCTGCTTCGGGCGAGGAAGCCTCTGCCCGTCCGTTTTGGAAGAGGTGGAAAAAGAAATGAACGAAAAAATAACCTCGCAGGAGAAAAGAAAGTTTACCATCAGCAGCCTGTTTCGAAACAATCGTTTTGTCGCTGTGTTTGCGGTGATCGTTTCTATCATAATTTGGTTTGTGGTTTCGGTGGCTTTTAACCCGATTGTGGACAAAAACATTCTCAACGTACCCATCCAAATTCCACTGTCAACGACGACTCACGACGGTCTCAAAGCCTATGAGGGGGCGGATGCTACCGTTTCCGTGAAGGTGCAGGGGAAAAAGTACGTCATTGATCAGCTCAAGCCAGAGGACTTGACCGTAACCGCCAGTCTCAATGGCGTTGTAGGCGTGGGAACCTATCGTCTGGAGCTGACGGCCAAAAGCAGCACGGGGCTGGCAGATTACGACGTAGTTTCTGTGTCGCCTTCTTCGGTGGCGGTAACCTTTGATAACGAGGCCATCAAAACCTTTGATGTGGAGGTTAAATGCCCGGGATTGTCGGCTGACGGAGATTATGGTTCCGATTCGATTATTATGGTTGATTCGGAAATGGCGGATGAATCTTATTCTACTTTAACCGTCCTTGGCCCGGCTTCGCAGGTCAATCAAATCGATCACGTGACCGCTGTGTCCGACACGGTGGAAGTTTTGCGGGAAAGTAAGCAGATGACCGCCCGCATCATGATGTATGACGTTTATAATGAATTGCTTTATGACGCGGCCGCGCCCGATACCTCGAAACTTCAACTGACGGAATTGCAGTTTACCGAGGTTCCGGTCATTGCGCGAGTCAATATGATACGGGAACTGCCGTTGCGGGTCAACTACCGCAATGCGCCTGGAGTTTTGCCGAATATGACAATCGTCGAGCACAGCAAAACCGATTCGGAGCCCGTTGCTGTTTCGACGGTGCGTGTCAAGGGGGCGGTCGAGACGGTTTCGACCATGTCGGAGGTTACGCTCGACGGCAACTTTGATTTCCTGAGTCTCGATCCCTACGATGCCGGTACATGGTATCGGGATTTATCCCTGCCGGTGTTGTCTGGAATCAGTTATTTTGACTATGCCACTCCCAAGGATGTCACATTCCGTGTGGCAGTTGCCTCGGACGACCTCAGGGTGAAAGCATATGATTTGGCTGACAGTAATATCACTGTGGCCAATACGTCCTACTCGGTTTCCATCGAATCGGCTCTCAAGGGAGTTCAGGTGATTGGTCCGCCGCAGGCTCTGCGCAGCCTTACGATGGAGGATATTATCGCTACGCTCGACGCCAATGGGCTTGTACCGGGAACCTATACGCTCAAACCGACTTTTGTGATTGGCTCGCAGAAGCAGTGCTGGGTTGCGGGAAACTATGAGGTCACCATTCGTCTGTCGTAATTTCATTTTGTGCACTGTGCGGAAAGCGGCTGTGGGCGGCTTTCCGCTTGCTTTTTCATTGATATGGTTAGACAAAACAATCCGGGTACCATGCGCTTTACGCATCATCCTTGAAATGCCGGGTGTGTTACGCTGCTTCGCCATGCGATAGCATGGCTGCATAGAGCACGGAAATAGCAAAGGAAAAAATTCGTGTTTTCGGAATATCCGGGTTACAAAAGGTTTAAAAAATGTTCACCAATGATAAAATAAGAGAGAATATAATAAGAACAGTCCCATTGGCGGACTCCAACGGATTCTCTGTGGAGGAAAGGAAGGAACAACCATGGCGGCAAAAATTCTGGTCGTGGACGACGACACTAATATTTGTGAATTGTTGAGGCTTTACCTGGAAAAGGATGGCTATGAGACCGTCATTGCCAACGATGGAGAGCAGGCGGTCGAGTGCTTTCAAAAGCACGCGCCCGATCTGATTTTGTTGGATATTATGCTGCCGAAGCTGGATGGATGGCAGGTCTGCCGCGAAATTCGCAAGACTTCCAACGCGCCGATTATTATGATTACGGCGAAGGGAGAAACCTTTGATAAAATTCTCGGTCTGGAATTGGGCGCGGACGACTATGTGGTCAAGCCCTTTGACGCGAAAGAGGTCATGGCCCGGGTGAAGGCTGTGCTGCGACGTTCTCTGCCGGCGGGCGAGGACGACGTTAAGATGGTAAAGTACGATAAACTGGTCATTAATCTGACCAATTATGAGCTTTGGGTAGATGGCAAACAGGTTGATACCCCTCCGAAGGAGCTGGAGCTTATCTATCATCTTGCCAGCAATCCCAACCGGGTTTTTACCCGCGATCAGCTTCTTGACGAGGTGTGGAGCTTTGACTATTACGGAGATTCCCGTACTGTGGACGTGCACGTCAAACGTTTGCGCGAAAAGCTGGAAGGGGTGTCCGACGCATGGTCGCTCAAGACGGTCTGGGGCGTGGGATATAAATTTGAGGTTCGTTGAAAACAGCGGCTTCGGCCGTCTGGTTCGATGAAATTTGCACGGTCAAACGCCGTGATGTCAGAATGGAGAATGCAGCATGCGAAAAAGTTTGTTTCATAAATTTTTTGGCTTCTCCATTACCATATTGACGATTGCCATGATTGTGTTGGGCACCGTCATGCTCGGTTTTGCAGGGAATTTCTGGCTCAAGGAAAAGCGTACCCTGCTCACCAACGAGGCCCGCACCGTGTCCAATCAAGTCAGCGATATGCTGGGAACGCTTGGATACGACCGATATATGGACAAGATTGTAGAAACCCTTACCCAGATGTCGGGCAGCGAGGTTTTGGTCGCTTCCGCGGATGGTACCATTATTTACAGCGGCAGCAGCCGCAACAATTATACCGGCCGAACCGTTCCCTCTGAGATTATGGAGGTCGCTTTACGGCAAGACTATAGTGATATGGGGACGATGCAGGGGACACTGCTGCAGGATAGCTATTTTGTCGGGGTTCCCATCTCGCATGCATTGGGTTCGATTGGCGTGGTTTTTGCTGTAACGCCGTCGGCCGGGCTGATGAATTATCTGCTGAATATGCTGAAACTCTTTTTGCTCGCCGCTTTGATTGTTACCGCACTGGTCTTTATCGCAGTCTATCTGATGACCACCAATATGGTTCGGCCCATGCGGGAGATGGCCGAGGCGGCCCGCTGCATGGCGCGGGGTGATTTCTCCCGTTATATCCGGGTGGACCGGGAGGATGAAATCGGCGAACTGGCAGTGGCGTTTAATAATATGACCAAGTCCATTGCGGCGGGCGAGCAGATGCGGCGGGGGTTCATTGCGAATGTATCGCATGAGCTAAAAACTCCCATGACTACCATTTCGGGCTTTATCGATGGTATTCTCGACGGAACCATCGGGGAAAAAGAGCAGAAGTTTTATCTTGAAATTGTCTCGGGTGAGGTCAAACGCCTGGCTCGGTTGGTGGTGAGTATGCTCAGCCTTTCCAAGCTCGAGGCGGGGGAGATGACCATTCATCCTACTCCGCTGAAGCTCAGCGAGCTGTTGGTCAACGTGCTGTTTAGCTTTGACCGGCGCATTGAGGAAAAAAACTTGGATATTGTTGGACTGGATACGATGGATTCGCTGGAGGTCAATGCCGATCACGATTTAATGCATCAGGCCATTTACAATCTAGTGGACAATGCCGTCAAATATACCCCGGAGGATGGTACCATTTGGCTCAGCGGTACGAACGAAGACGATAAGGTCGCTCTGGTCATCCGAAACAGTGGAAAAGGCATTGCCAAAAACGAGCTTCCCCATGTATTTGATCGGTTTTATAAGGTGGATAAATCCCGGGGCACCGATAAAATGGGCGCTGGTTTAGGGTTGTATCTGGTCAAGACGATTGTCAGCCTACATGGCGGCCAGATTACCGTCAGCAGTGTGGAGGGGCAGTATACCGAGTTTTCCTTTGTGTTGAAGGCGTATCGTTCCAAGACGGGTGAGTCGGATGCAAGAGAGCGCCGTGAGAAGGAGCACAAGGAACGCAGGGACAGCCGCGAACAGAAAGAACGCGGAGGCAGTGGTTCTCAACAGGATACTTTGGAAAATTAATGGAGCGTTTATTTGATAGGAGGAGTCAGTATGAACGAGCAGGAATTGGGTCCCATGCAGCCCGATGGGCAGAAAGCGGCGGCCAGCACGCCTCAGACGGAAGAGACAGCGCCGTCTGCTCCTTGGCACGAGCCAGCGGCTTCTCAGCCGCAAGCCTGCGAGCTGTATTCCAATAGTCAAGCGGATCCGGCGGCCAGCGAGGCCGGCGAGGGGGCGATGAATCAGCCCGTGCAGGAGATGGCTTCGGAATCGCCTTTTTCGGTGGGGCACAGCGCGCCGCCTCCGATGTCGCCGGTGCCGCCTGTGTATCCGCCTCAACCAGGGGCATATGGCGATGAGACAGGGCAGGGACCTTACGTTTACGCTCGTCCGGCAGAGCAGCCGGTACAAATGCCGCCGACCGTGTCTGGGGGATATGGGGCTGGCGTGCAGGGGAGCGCATACGGTTCCTCGGGCAGCGGCTATGTGCCGCCAATCGGTCCTCAGCCGGCATCGGGGCAATCGGGTTATACTGGCGGCACGGCGAGTTATTATCCCCCGGTTCCTCCGCAGAAACCCAAAAGAAAAAATAAAGGTCTTGCCGCCTTTTTTATTGTCCTGCTGTGCGTTGTCATTGCTGCGGGCGGTATGACGGTGGCCTACTATATGGGACGTGAGAGCCGGCCTCTCGATCCATCCTCGTCCGGGGAGGTTTCCTATTCCAGCTCGATTGATGTCCAGATTCAGGAGAAGCCCGCATCCTCCAACAAGGAGAACCCGGACGGCTCGTTTAGCGTCCAGTCGGTGGTCGAGAAGATGAAATCCAGCGTCGTCAGCATTACTGTGTACAGTCCCGACGGCTCGGCAGGGTCACGGGCGAGCGGGGTGATTCTTTCGGAAGACGGCTATATTTTAACCAACGACCATATTTACAAAGACATTCCCAACGCCAAATTTATGATTACTTTGAACAACGGGGATGAATATGCCGCTTCCTTTGTGGCTGGAGATACCCGAAGCGATATTGCCGTCCTCAAGATGGAGAATGCCAGCGGACTTCAAAGCGCTACTTTTGGGAAGTCCTCTCAGTGTCAGGTTGGGGAACAAGTAGTCGCCATCGGTAATTCCGCCGGGCTGGTCGATACCGTGACGGTGGGATATATCTCGGCGCTGGATCGCCGTATCTCGGGTGCAGGCGGCTATACCGCAAAATATATTCAGACCGATACAGCCATTAATCCTGGTAACTCAGGCGGGCCGCTGGTCAATCTGTACGGCCAAGTGATCGGTATCAACTCCTCTAAAATTGCCGAGGTGGACAGCGAGGGAATCTGTTTTGCTATCCCCATTGACCACGCTCTCAACATTGTCGAAAATCTGCTGGCCCATGGCCGTGTGGTGGGGCGCGCGAAGCTGGGGATTACGTATCAGGAAATCAGCACGGTGGCTGCTGAAATCAATCATTGTCCTGCCGGTCTTTATATTGCGACCATCACCGAGGACAGCGGGCTGTATGGCAAAGATATTGCCCAAGGCGATATCATTACCCACGTCAATGGAAAAGAGATTACCTCCAGCCATCAGATTTTGGATGTGATTGATGATGCTAAAGCGGGGGATACCATTCGCTTGACGATTTATAAAAGCGCTTCCGGCGCAAGCGTGACCGTCGAAACACAATTGGTCGAATATGTGGGAGAGAGCAGCTATACGACCGCGTCCGTCGCCTCCAATCCCACGACCTCAATGCCCAATTCTTAGGCCCTAACAGTCATGGCCGGTAACAAGCGGCTTTCTTAAAATACGGCCGGTGAGCGATGGCTTGCCGGCCGTCGCAACTTGTATGATATCATGGTCATGCGCGCCCAAAACCATGCGTTTTTTGCCATGGCGGCCGCGCCGACCGTTTCACAAAAGGGGAGAGGAATCGTGTCATATCGGTTTGAGATTCATTGCCATACGGCTGAAGTTAGTTATTGTGCGTCTTGTCCGGCCGAACAAAGCGTCGCTTTGCTCAAAGCCAGAGGTTATGACGGGGTGGCAATTACCAATCATTACTATCGCGACTGGTTTACCAGCAAAGAGGGAAGCTGGGAGGAAAAAGCCGACCTCTGGCTGAGCGGGTACCGTTTGGCCAAAAAGGCGGGAGATGCCCAGGGGGTTACCGTGGCGCTGGGAGTGGAGTTAGGGTTTGACTCCTGTCCCAATAACCACTATCTTTCCTTTGGAATGGAGGAATCTTTCTTTCATGAATATCCCCGGCTTTATGAAATGACACCGTCGGAATATTGGAGGTTAGCAAACCGTTTGGGATTGTATTTCGGTCAGGCTCATCCGCTGCGGGGCGAAAACTTTTGTCATCCGGAGGATCCTTCCATTCTGCATGGTATGGAGTTTTATAATGGCCATGGCGATCATGGCAATCACAACGATGTAGTCTATGGGTTAGTCGAGAAAACGGGTCTTACCGGCACGGTCGGCTCGGATTTTCACCATCCTCATCAGGCGGGAACCACGGCGATGCTATTTCCCGTCCTGCCCCGAAACTCCGCCGAACTGGCCCGCCTGCTTTTGCAGAACAAAATCGACGGGTATGAAATCAAAGCCAAAGAAATTGATGACATTCCCTCGGTGTTTCAGCAGGATTCGCGTTTCCTATGTGCTAAACTGGAGGACAAGTAGGAGGCGATCGTTGTGGCAAAGACGGTGCTGTATACCTTTTCTGCGACCGGGAATTCTCTGGCGGCAGCGCAAGAGCTGGGGTCTCTGCTGGAGGATTCGATCCTGGTTCCCTTGGTGGGAGCGTCCGGCCGGGAGGGTGGAGAGCAAAGGCAACAAATCGGCGTGGTGACGCCAGTATACCACTTTGGACTTCCCCGCTTGGTGGCGGAATTTTTAGAGCATACGCTTGCCTACTCCGAGCAGGCGTATTATTTTTTAGTGCTTACCTTCGGGGGAATGGCGGGGGCGGCTGGGGTGCAGGCCGCTCAGATTTTGGCACGGCGTCAGATTCCGTTGTCCCTTTGCGCCTCGGTGCGAATGATCGATAATTATGTGCCCCGTTACCATATTCCCTCCGAGGACAGGCAGCAGGATCTTCTCATCACCGCTGACGAAAAGCTACGGGGGATTGCAGCTCGTGTTGCAGGCAGAGAGAGGCAAACGCCGCACGCCTTCCTGCCGGGGCTTCAGCTTCGGTATCATCGCCGCGCAGTGGAAGGTTATGCCGGCGCAGACCGCTGCTTTACCGTCAGCTCGTCTTGTACCCGCTGCGGCCTATGCGAACAGATTTGTTCGTCAAACAATATTCGGGTCAGCGAGGAGGGAATCGAGTTCCTGCATCACTGCGAGCAATGCCTTGCCTGTCTGCACTGGTGCCCTCCCTCGGCCATTAACGTCGGGCGCAAATCGGAGAAAAAGGGTCGATATCACCATCCAAGAATACGTATTGCGGATATTCAAAGGCAAAAAATAGGGTAGAATGTTAAGAAACTTTTAACAATCAAAAAGTTGGGAAAAACCCCCTTGATTTTTGGAAAGATGTTGCTATAATAAGACTTAGCACTCGACGAGTGAGAGTGCTAATCTCCATATAGTATCAAATTTTTAGGAGGAATAAATATGACTCTCAAACCTTTGGCAGACCGTGTAGTGGTAAAAATGGTTGAGGCGGAAGAGACCACCAAGAGTGGTATCATTCTGGCCGGAACCGCCAAAGAAAAGCCCCAGGTGGCCGAAATTATCGCGGTGGGACCGGGCGGCATGGTCGATGGCAACGACGTGAAAATGTATGTTAAAGTCGGCGACAAGGTGATCACCAGCAAGTATTCCGGCACCGAGGTCAAGGTGGACGGCGAGGAGTACACCATCGTCCGTCAGTCGGATATTCTCGCGATCGTAGAGTAAAATCATCGTAACAAGGAACAGGAGGATTACGCATCATGGCAAAAGATATCATTTTTGGTGAAGAAGCGCGCAAGGCGCTGCAGTCGGGTGTAGACCAGTTGGCCAACACCGTGAAGGTTACCCTCGGCCCCAAGGGCCGCAACGTTGTACTGGACAAAAAGTATGGCGCTCCGCTGATTACCAACGACGGCGTGACCATCGCCAAAGAGGTCGAGCTGGAGGATCCGTTTGAGAATATGGGCGCTCAGCTGGTCAAAGAGGTTTCGACCAAAACCAACGACGTTGCCGGCGACGGCACCACCACCGCCACCCTGCTGGCCCAGGCTCTCATCCGCGAGGGAATGAAGAATGTCACCGCTGGGGCCAATCCTATGGTCATCAAGAAGGGGATTCAAAAGGCCGTTTCGACCGCGGTGGACGCTGTGGTTGCTAACTCGGAGAAGATTAAGGATTCGCACGATATTGCCCGCGTGGCCGCCATTTCGTCGGGCGACGAGACCATCGGCAATCTCATTGCCGAAGCAATGGAAAAAGTGAGCGCCGACGGCGTTATCACGGTGGAGGAGTCCAAGACCTCGGAAACCTACAGCGAGGTAGTGGAAGGAATGCAGTTTGACCGCGGCTACATTTCCCACTATATGGTAACCGATTCGGATAAGATGGAGGCTGTCATCGACGATCCCGTCATCCTCATCACCGATAAAAAGATTTCCAACATTCAGGAGATTCTGCCCCTTCTCGAGCAGGTTGTCCAGACTGGCAAAAAGCTTTTGCTGATTGCGGAGGATGTTGAAGGCGAAGCCCTGGCGACCATTATTGTCAATAAGCTGCGCGGCACCTTCAACTGCGTGTGCGTCAAGGCTCCCGGCTTCGGCGATCGCCGCAAGGAAATGCTGCAGGATATCGCTATCCTGACCGGCGGCCAGGTTATCACTGAAGAACTGGGTCTGGAGCTGAAGGACGCTACCATGGCGCAGCTCGGTCATGCCCGTCAGGTTAAGGTGACCAAGGAAAACACCATCATTGTCGATGGCGCCGGCAACAGCGATGATATCAAAGGCCGCGTTGGTCAGATTCGCAACCAGATTGAAACCACCACGTCCGACTTTGACCGTGAGAAGCTGCAGGAGCGTCTGGCTAAGCTGGCCGGCGGCGTAGCAGTTATCAAGGTTGGCGCTGCAACCGAAATCGAGATGAAGGAAAAGAAACTGCGCATTGAGGATGCTCTGGCTGCCACGAAGGCTGCTGTGGAAGAGGGCATGGTCGCCGGCGGCGGCGTTGCTCTGCTCGACGCTATCCCCGCAGTGGAGAAGCTGATGGCCGACGCTAAGGGCGATGAGAAAACCGGCGTGAGCATTGTGCTCAAAGCTCTGGAAGAGCCCATGCGCCAGATCGCCGCAAATGCCGGCCTGGAGGGTTCGGTTATCGTCAATAATGTCCGCGCCAAGGACAGCAAGAATTATGGCTTTGACGCCTACAGCGAGACTTACTGCGATATGCTCGAGGTTGGCATCATTGACCCGACCAAGGTAACCCGCTCGGCGTTGGAGAATGCCGCTTCGGTTGCCGCTATGGTTCTGACTACCGAGAGCCTGGTCGCGGATAAGAAAGAGGACGCAGCTGCTGCCGCGAACGCTGCGGCCGCCGCAGCCGCCGCAGGCGGCGGGATGTATTAATCCCTGCAAGGCAAAAGAAAACCGGGGAGCTCCTTTGAGAGCTTCCCGGTTTTTTGCAGCTTTTTGAAACCTATTTTATGGATTGCATTCTGGGACCATATCTTGTATTCTGGTGAACAAGCATTAACAACATGTCCAAAAAAACAGAATATATTCCAGAGCCTTCTGTCCAAAAGACAGAAAATATAAAATTGAATCGAAAAAAGATGAAAGAGGAAGCATTCCATGATAAAATGAAACACAGATTGATTTGCACGGAGCGTTTTGCCCGTGAGAGACGGCCTGAATCCTTTGCTTCAGGCAAATGTGGAAAGGGGACGACGGTTTTGGAAAAAGGCAATTTGCTTTACGAGGGCAAGGCCAAACGGGTCTACGAGACCAACGATAAGGATTTACTGGTTGTCAGCTATAAGGATGACGCAACGGCTTTCAACGGGCAGAAAAAGGGTACGATTAAAAATAAAGGCGAAATGAATAACCGCATTTCCAATATGCTGATGCGCTATCTGGAAAAGCAAGGCGTGCCGACGCATCTGGTAGAGCAGCTTTCCGACCGCGACACGGTGGTCAAGCGGGTAGAGATTGTTCCGCTTGAGGTCATTATGCGCAATGTAGCCGCCGGCAGCATGTCGAAGAAATATGGTGTTCCCGAGGGCACGGCGCTTCAATGTCCTGTGCTGGAATACAGCTATAAAAACGACGATTTGGGCGACCCTCTCATCACCGAGAGCCACATTTTGGCACTGGGGCTGGCCACGAAGGAAGAATTGGCGGCCATTTCCTCCATTGCCCGTAAGGTCAATGAAGTTCTTTCCTCGGTCGCCGATTCGGCCAATCTGCGCCTGATTGACTTTAAGATTGAATTCGGCCGGTTTCATGGGGAGATTATTTTGGCGGATGAAATTTCGCCCGATACCTGCCGCTTTTGGGACAAAGACACGGGAGAGAAGCTGGACAAGGATCGTTTCCGCCGTGATTTGGGCAACGTTGAGGAAGCCTATATCGAAATTGAACGGCGTTTGAATACGTTGCTTTCATAAGTAGTACCTGCTGTGGGTGCGCCGATGGTGCGCCCACATCCATTTTACCGTGAGGAGAGGATTGTGCATGTCAGAGCACTGCATGGATTGGTGCGGGGAGCATCTGAGGGAGGAATGCGGCGTTTTCGGAATTTATAATGCCGACGGCCGGGATACCTCTATGTTGCCTTATATTGCCCTCCACGCCCTGCAGCATCGCGGGCAGGAGAGCGCCGGTATCGCCGTCTCGGATGGCGCCGGTATCGAACATTATAAAGACATGGGCTTGGTCAGCGAGGTATTTACTCCCCCAATTTTGAGTAAATTCAAAAATAAACGCATCGCCATCGGCCATGTGCGTTACTCCACCAGTGGAATCAAGGAGGTGGCCATCAACGCGCAACCCATCGTCGGCCATTGCCAGAATGGCACCATTGCCTTAGCGCATAACGGTACCCTGATTAATGCTTCCGCCCTGGCTGAGAAGCTGAAGTTCTATGGTTCGGTCATCCAGACCGATCTGGACAGCGAGATGATTATGCATCTCATCGCTCGGTATGCCTCTCTGGAACTGCCGCAGCTTCTGCACGAATGCATGAACAAGCTGCAAGGGGCCTATGCCGTCGTGTTTATGAATCAAAACACGCTGGCGGGCTTCCGCGATCCGCTGGGCATCCGTCCGTTGGTGCTGGGAAAGATGGGAGAGTCTTATTGCCTCTCTTCCGAAACCTGCGCTCTTGATGCCATTGGGGCGGAATATGTGCGCGACGTCGCCCCGGGCGAGGTTGTGATTATTGATGAAAAGGGGCTGCA
>CABQCM010000009.1 GCA_902462665.1 uncultured Oscillospiraceae bacterium
GCTATACCTTTGAGCAGCTAACCGCCGCACCGGAAGAGCATCCCGATTGGATGGCGCTGCTGCGAGAGACCGACATTTTGGTGGACGGTCCCTTTGTGCTTGCGGAAAAATCCTTGTCTTTGCGCTTTCGTGGCTCGAAAAACCAGCGTATCATCGATGTGCCCCGCTCTTTGGAGGAACAGAGAGTTGCTCTGCTCGATTTGGAGTGAGTCTGTGTTGCATCAAGAGAGGAGATGGTTGTATGAAACCAAAGCACTTCTCCCCGTCTTCCACACAGGACGCCAGTGTCCCTTCGCCAACCGATGATCCCGTGGCTGTTTCCGATGGGTTATCGGCAGAATCCTCCGCTGTGTGCAAACCGCGGCGAATGAGCAAAACGGCGTGGATGGCTATCTGCCCGATCCTGGCCGCTGCGCTGATCGCCGGATACATCCTGTTCCCCCGCAGCCCTGACCCCGGGAAACGTCCTTGGGACTGTCCCTATCAGGCCGCTCCGACTTATACGATCACGAATCCAAACACTCTTCCTTTTGTCATTTCGCGCGAGATCATCGCGCAGCTTCCTATTGCGCCGGGCGTCTCCCCCAATCCCCCTTCCGCCGAACATGCCGTTGTCCAAATATCAGAATCACCGCCGGTTATTGACCATCCCTTTTTGGACGATATTCGTTACGTCAATGGCCGTTTTTATGCCTGTGTCGTGACTGGTTACGATCCCAAATATACCCATAGCGACTGCGGCGCCTATCATGCAGAGGACGCTTGGGTAAAGGTATGGTATGAGGTTGATGTTCCCAACGGGCGGCTTGCTTCCTCCCCCGAAGATACCGAGCCTGGAAATTATTCGTCGTATTATATTTTCGACGAGGGCTGCTACTCACACCAGGGCAGCGTATACAACGGCTATTATATCGAATCCGCGCTGGATGAAGCCGAGGTCACGCTCTGCCGTTACGATGCCGCGCCCGGCAAAAACGAATTCATTTTTATCGATCGGGAATATCATTCTGGGAGCGTTCAGGCCGCCAGCGACTCGTATGTGGTTTATCATGCGCTCAAGCGCGGCAACACCGAACAAGACGTCGAGCACAGCTACCGTGTGGTTGACCTAAAAAAAAGAGCGGTTGTCTTCACCCTAGCGGATGAGATAGACGGTCAAGATATCGTTCCGTTGTTTTTGTATGAGAACAAAATCTTTTACCAACATCATCCCCGCTCCGGCCACGGTTTTTCCATTGCTGCAATCGACATTGCCTCCGGCCAGGTCGTACACCAACAGCCGGATGTTTTTGAGCCCTATTTGGAAGCGATGTCGCAAAAGGGAGATATCGCCACGTTGGAAGCGGGCAACATTCTTTACGTCGCCAATTTAGCGCAAGACGGCCTCTTTGTCCCGTTGGAGCTTGCAACGGAATCCGACGGGTACGAACGCGCCTGGCTGCAGCCGGGTGCAATTTCCGAACGTGAAATTTTATTTACTGCGGGTTACCGGCAAGGGGAAGCGGACGACGCAAGCAGAAAAAGTATCCTTTATCGCTACAGCATGGAAACCGGCGAGCTTTCTAAAGTATGGGAAACGCAGGACAGCACGAAAAAGCTTCTTTATGCCGGAGGACTATGTCTGGCGCTTACTTCAGGCGAATTACGCTGTGTCTGCTATTGACGCTTTAAGGAAAGGGGAAAACTCAGTGAATGCATCTATCCGGCCGTTTCAAACCAAAGACCTGCCTTCCATGCTGCATATCTGGAACGAAGTTGTGCGGGATGGAATCGCCTTTCCGCAGGAAAACGAATTGAACGAACCGCAGGGCCTTGCTTTTTTTGCAGAGCAAAGCCACTGCGCTGTGGCAGAGGATATAAACGGCAGCATTTTGGGATTGTATATTCTTCATCCCAACAACGTCGGCCGGTGCGGCCACATCTGCAATGCCAGCTATGCGGTCGATTCTCGCTGCCGAGGGTTGCACATTGGTGAAAAGCTGGTGCTCGACTGTATGGAGCAGGCGCGCCGGTGCGGCTTTCGCATTCTTCAGTTTAACGCCGTGGTTGCGACCAACCTGCACGCACGGCATTTGTACGAGCGGCTTGGGTTTCGTCAACTGGGCGTCATTTCGGGAGGCTTTCGAACCAAAGACGGACGTTATGAGGATATCTGCCCCTATTACATTGAGCTTGTACCGCCGGACGAAACAAAATGACGCTGTCGGCGACCGGAATTCGTTTGATACCGAGAATGCAACACGTCCCCGATCGTTTTGATCGGGGACGTGTTGCATTCTTTTCGTCAGAAATAGTATTGGATCAAAGAGCCTCTAACAGTCTCTCATATTGCTCATACAGCTCGATTTCATCCATGATGCGAAAATCTATCTCCGCTCCCGGTTCCTGATGGCAGACCGACAAACAATGCCCATCCAGCACCATACTCTCAAACACATAGTTTCGCTTTGCACAACCACCCACAAGCTGGATGGACGGCTCCAATCGAAATCCAAAGGACGAAAACGGAATGAGCAGCCCTTTTCCCTCCGCCTTGGTGTAGCTCTCCTTGAGCGTCCACAGAGTGGTGAATGCTCGAGCCTGTTCTATCGCGGGCAGAGAGCGCAGGTATTCCGCCTCGGCAGGGGAAAAAAAGCGTTTGGCTACATCCTGGTTGCAGCGATCAATGCGCTCAACATCCACTCCAACTGGCCGCCGCCCCAGCGCAATGACAACATATTCTCCCGAATGAGACAGATTGAATTTAAAATGCCGGACGTTGCGCAGATAGGGACGGCCATAGGGATTGCGGTCAATGACCATTTGCTCCGGACGAAGGCCCAGCTTGCGTATCGCAGCCCGGCGAATGAGAAGCTCGGCAACAAGGCTCCGCTTGCGGTCTTTCGTTCGGTGAAACCGCGCAATTTTTGCCCGGCGTTCCAACGAAATCCACTCCAGGGCCCGCTCAGGCGGCCCGGTATTTTTCGAAAGCCGAACCAGTTGCACCTCAATCATAAAAAACATACCTCACAACAAACGCAGTACAGTTTAAAAAATGGAATGGCGCAGCACCCGGCTGTCTGTACCGGCGCACTACAAAATTCGATCCCTTTTCAAAAATATTCGCCGTGCTGTCCATCCATTCCCGTTTTCGCTTCGTATCACAACTTATTCCTCCCATCGCCGAAAGGCAAGGCAAGCGTTATGACCGCCAAAGCCGAGCGACTGGGACAGCGCCAGCGTCATATTTCCTTTTCTCGCCACGCCGGGAATATAATCGAGGTCGCAGTCAGGATCCTGTTGCGTCAGCCCAACGGTGGGCGGCATCACGCCATGCCGCAGCGCTAGCACTGACGCTGCGGCCTCGGCTGCTCCAGCTGCGCCCATCATATGCCCGGTCATGGATTTGATGGAGCTGACCGACAGCTTTTTGGCCTGTGAGCCAAATGCTCGTTTGAGAGCAAGGGTTTCCACCGCATCGTTTCGGGGCGTTCCCGTGCCATGAGCGTTGAAATAAATCTGGCTGGCTGGAATATCCATAAAATTTTCCATGGTCATAACAATTGCGCGCGCACTCTCGCCAGCGTCGGGCAGCGGCGCTGTCATGTGGTAAGCGTCGCAGGTATTGCCATAACCGACGATTTCGGCATAAACGGCCGCGTCTCGCGCGCAGGCATGCTCCCGTTCCTCTAAAAGAAGGGCGGCTGCCCCTTCCCCCATAACAAAGCCGTCCCTGCGCCGGTCAAATGGAAGGCAAGCCCGGTTCGGGTCGCTTTGCAGCGAGAGCGCGCCGCAATTGGTGAATCCCGCCATGATCAGAGGGTCAATCCCCGCTTCCGCGCCGCCCGCGAGAATCGCGTCGGCATAGCCATGACCAATGGCCCGAAACGCCTCGCCGATGGCGTGGGAGGAGGTCGCGCAGGCGGTCACCACCGGCAGACAGGGGCCTTTCGCACCGGTTCGTATGGCGATCGCACCAGCCGCCATATTGGAAATAACCATGGGAATAAAATAGGGCGATACTCTGGAGCTTCCCCGTTCCAACAGAGTTTTGGCCCCTTGAAGAAAGGCCGACGCGCCGCCGATTCCCGAACCGAAGTAGACGCCCAGCCGCTGGGGCGATACCTCGCCTGCAATCCCCGCGTCCGCAGCCGCCTGCATCGCGGCCGCCACCGCGTACTGCACATACCGCTCGGTTCGCCGCCGCTCTCCCACGTCAAAATACTGCGCAGGGTCAAAATCCTTGACCTCGGCGGCCACGCGTACCTCTTCCCTGCTCGCGTCGTATCGAGTGATAGGCCCGATGCCGCACGTGCCCGCCAGCAGGCTGTTCCAAAACTCCTTCACGGTATTGCCGATCGGGGAAACAATTCCTAGCCCTGTAACCACGACCCGACGCATTTGTATTCTCCTCTCTTTCCATGGTTCATAAGATGGCTGGCAATTTTAAAACTTCTGTGCTAAAACGGATCGTTATGGCAGACGCTGGGCGCCATATTCCAGTTCTTTTTGCGCCTGTTCTGCAATCTCGCGGACGATTGCGGCCGCCGGCATACGCCGATGCACCAACCCGGCCGACTGCCCGGCCAGAAACCATCCCTCGTTTTCATCCCCGTCCTCGACGGCGCGGCGTAAAGCGCCGGTGGGATAAAACGACTGTCCGCTGCGCTCTTGACGCATCAGACGGCCGGTGAGCGGGGATTTCAGGCTGCGTACCGATTGGCCGGTCCAGCGCCCGGTCACCACCGTGCCCGTATCGTTGGCGCGAAGCACTCGATCGGTATAGGAAGGATGCACCCCGCATTCCACAGCGGTCAAAAAACGCGTTCCGATTTGTACCCCCTGCGCTCCCAGCAGCAAAGCGGCGGCCATGCCCCGTCCGTCGGCAATTCCCCCTGCGGCGACAACCGGAATGCTCACTGCGTCGCACACCTGAGGAACCAAGCACATGGTGGAGATATCTCCCACATGGCCGCCGGCCTCTGCGCCCTCGGCAATCACGGCGCAGGCTCCCTCCCGCTCCATCCAGCGCGCAAGGCTGACCGACGCGACGACGGGAACGACCTTGATTTTTGCCGCAAGCCACTGTTCCATGTACTCCGCCGGGCTACCCGCCCCGGTCGTGACCACCGGCACCCGCTCCTCGACTACCAGCCGCGCCGCCGGTTTCGCCAAGGGACTTTGCAGCATTAAATTCACGCCAAACGGGCGCTTTGTCATCGCGCGAGTGCGGCGGATTTCATTTCGCAACATCTCAAGGCTGTCGGTAACCCCGCTAAGAATGCCCAATCCTCCCGCGTTGGAAACGGCCGCCGCGAGCGGTGCGCGAGAAATCCAGGCCATTGCACCCTGAAGAATAGGATAGGTCACGCCCAGCAAAGCGGTCAGCTTATTGCTCATGTCCCACCGCCTGCTCCACAACGGTCAACAGCTCGGCTACGGTCGCCACACGACGACGCAGGTTCAGTTTGACAGAGAACTCGTCCTCCAGCGCCATGAGAATATCCACCGCATCGAGGGAATCGATTCCCAGCTCTTCCATGCGGCTGCCGGCCGTCACGGACGATGGGGCAATGCCCTTTTGCGCTGCGATAATGCGTGCAATGGTTTCCAACATACAACTGCTCCTTTCCTGACCGGCTCCCAAATTACAGATTGAGAATGCCCCCGTCTTGTTCGGAATTTTCATGATTTTCTTCTCTTCACCGGCTGCGGAATCAGGCTGCGAACGCCACGCCAGTTGCATCACAGCCTGAGCGCAAAGCCGGCGCTCCACCCACGCCTCGCATTGGGCGGTGTAAAAGGGGGGCAACTGCCGTGTCAAACGGCAACGTAGCAAAAGGGTTTCGCCTGGGACGACCGACTGCCGGAAAACCGCCTTTTCGATGCGCGCCAGATATGGGATTCCCGTTTTTTCGGCTACCGGCAGAGCGCAGCAGGCCTGCGCCATGCATTCGCAGAGGATAACGCCGGGAACGATGGGACGGCCGGGAAAATGCCCCTGCAAAAACCATGCGTTTTCTCTAATTTTAAAACGAGCGTCCACCGTGCCGTCTTTTTGTACCGTCAGCTCGTCGAGCAGCAGCATTGCTTCGCGATGAGGCAGCTTTTGTTCCAGCTCGGTTCGATTCATTTGTTTTTCCTTTCGGAGTGTAATATTTCCAGCTTTACGGCATCGTATGGGAGCCGATGCACCATTTTTTCTTCAGCGGTGAAACGCCGCGAAACACCGATTCCATACATTCGACGCTAGCGTCTCCTTGGAAAAAGAGTCCGTCCTCGGTCAGCTCGTACGCATCCGGCGTCTCCCGCAACAAACCACGGCGGGTCAAGCGGTCGATGACTTCAGTAAAAACAGCGGCGATCTCTTTTCCAAACGCCTGCCGGAAGCGGTCCTTGGACACACGGCCCCGGCGCAGCCCCATTGCCAGGGCGCGCTCGAGCAGCTGCGGATGCGTAATACGCTGGCTCATGCGTTCTACTGGAAGCTTTCCTTCCCGCACCGAACGGATGTAATCCTCCACCCGGCTTTCGTTTTGATAACAATATCCTCCCAGATAGCCGAAGCCGGATACTCCCAACGCCAAGTTGGGGCCATAGCCATCGTAGGTGTTCTCCCAAAAGCGTACCGTGCGGCCCTGTTTTCCGTATTCCTGTGCACTTTGCAAAGTGTAGCCCCGCGACAATAAATAACGATGCGCCATACGAAACAGCTCCAGGCATTGCTCCTCATCCGGCAAGCGTTCCCCGCCGCTACGCGTCATATCACGGTACATTTTGGTGTAGGCGAACAGGGTCAGACGATAGAGCGAGATATGCCCCACGCCAAGATCCGCCGCCTGTTCCAGATCGCTGCGCAAATCGTCGCTTCCCATTTCCGGAAAGCCGTACATTAAGTCCAGCGACACATCGTCAAAACCGAGACGGCAGGCTTCCTTTAGCCATTTGGCGGCCTGTTCTGCGCGGCAGGCAATGTGCAATCGCCGGCGCATTGCGTCGCAAAAGGTCTGCACGCCGATGCTCACGCGACTTACGCCCGCAGCTTTTCGGCAGAGGTGTTGATCGGGTTGCATTCCAGCGTGATTTCGCACTCCCGCAGCCCAAAACAACGGCGAACCGCCGCAAGCAACCGCTCAAGCTGGCTCTCGGAAAATACGGTAGGCGTCCCTCCCCCGATGAGCACCGACCCCACCGGATGCCCCTGCAGGGAGGCGGCGGATGCATACCATGTAAGCTCCTGTAGCAGCGCCTGCAAATATTCCTCCAGCACCTCCCGGTTCCGGGGAACCGCAACGCGGTTGTAAACACAAAAATCGCACAGGCTGTCACAGAAGGGAACATGAATGTACACTGGCATCTCGGCCGGCGGCAGAGTGGGATGCTCAAAATAAGGCGGCGCGTCGAGCAGCAGGGCACGGGCATCCTGTCTGGTGCGTCCGGCTTCAAACAAAGGATAGTTCATGACAGCGACTTCATAATGCATTTGTTTTCCTCCTGCCGCGTTTCATACCGCATCGTCCAGCAGCTGTCGAAGCTGAGAAAGCTGCCGAATGCAGCCTTCGCCCGGTAATTCGCCCTGGCGGCAAATTTGCACGGCCGGCATGCCGCATTGTTTGGCCCCCATGATATCTTCGACCGGCGAATCTCCCACCATCAGCATCTGATTCGGAGAAAGCCGCTCCAGTTCCAAAGCACATTCAAAAACAGCGGGGTGAGGCTTGCAGCAGCCCACATCCTCCGAGGTAACGACAAAGTCAAACAAAAATCCCCGCCGCAGAATGGACTGGCGCAGGATGCCGTTGTCGGCGTTGGTGATCAGTCCGACGCGGTATCGTTGACGCAAAGAGGCCACCAGTTCCACCGCCCCTGCATACGCCTGGGGCCGCAAAAACAGCTCGCAGACAAACAAAGAGAAATCGTCCTCATCGGCCAGAAGATGATATCGCTCGCAAGCACGAACATAGCTTGTGGTGAGAATTTCGTAGCCGGGCCGATATTTTTCCGCATTGGCTAAGGCGGCGCGTTCCCGAGAAAAGCGCATAAAAAATGCGTCCGACAGCTCTTTAGAATTTCTTCCGCTTCGCTGAAGGAAGCGGTCGAACCATTCTCGAATGCGTTCAAAGGGCTGCCCGATCTCTACCAGGGTGCCGTAATAATCAAAGGCAATCGCCTGAATATGTTTTGTAATGGACATCATTTCAATTCCTTTCCGTTCGTTTCAAGTCGGAACATACCGCATAGACGAAGCACTCCGGGTACCACGCGTTTTACGCGAAGCCTTGAAATGTCAGATGTGTTTACGTTGCTTCGCCATGCGAAAGCATGGCTGCATCGCGTGTCTTTCCGGCGTTCCAAGGCCCTGCGCGAACAATCTTTGACCGCAGGCCGCGCAGCTTTTGCAGCCGGCAAAGCGCCGGAAGACGAAAAGACATTACTTTTCCAGGAACGGCAACGCGGCTGGCGGCCAAATTACCGTTCTGCGGCGCATTGTATCCTGATTGCTTTGTCAACCGCCCAGCAGACGGTCAACCCGGCGACCGAATTCCCGGCATCGTTGCGCGCTGCGCACATCCTGCCATGCAATGGATTCGGAATGAAAATCGGGCGACAGGTGATCAATACGGCGCAGCAGGCGCTGCATTGTCCGGCGGTCGCGGGGGCTGATTTCCTCCATGAGCAGCCGTCCCGGCAACGACGCTTCGGCAAACGGTACGCAGGGAGCCAGATAATACCGCATCAAATCAAGAAAATCCTGGCAGCTGGAACGGTAGGGTGTCGATTCCGCCCAGGAGGTAATGAACACTGCCGCAGGCCGTCCGCGCAGTCTGTTTCCCGCCGCATTCAAAAAGTTTATCATATCAGGATGGGGTTTGCCCACAAAGATGGGACTGCCTAAAACAAAGAACTCCGCCTCATCCTCCCGCCATTTTGAGACCGGGCAAACGCTCGCCTCATGACGGGTCATCCCCTGCCGAATCCATTGGCAAACCTCCAGAGTAGAACCGTAACGGGTGGCGTAAAGGATGGTTCCCTTCATATGGTTGCTCCTTTCTATACCATGAGGCATCCGAATACCAATCGGTTGATATCGGGCAGTTTGGGCGAATCCAGCACCAAAGCTTTTGACCATACGCCCGGCTGCCCTGCAGCCGTTTCCTTGCCACCGACCCAACCGCCTGTGTATCGACTGCTGCGCATCCTTCGGCGTGAACAAAGGGTTTGCCTAGCGGTGCGGCGGACGTAGGCAGACTGCCGCCACGTCCGGGACGACAAGCCGTCAGACGGCCGTTTGTGCCGCCGAAAGACGGTTCGGTTTTAGATATCTCAGGGTATACCATCACCGCCGAAAATACCGAATCACCCGCTCAAGCCGTTCGGGAGAATTGATTCGCTCAATCAGCCTCTCGTAACAGCGCTGAAATTCTCCCCGGCTGAGGCGGGGCAGATCGTACAGCAGAGTAAAGCCGTCGTAGCGGCTCCAATCGCGGGGCAAAACGGTCCCCTGCGCGATCATCTCCTCATACATCCGCGTACCAGGAAAGGGGGTGGAAACGGTAATGTTGGTGCCGTACAGGCAGGTGGAAAGAATGAATTGATAAAGCCGCTCGAACGTATCGGCCGTATCGTTCGGCAGTCCCACAACAAAGCTTCCCACCACACCAATACGGCGACTTTGAATCCGTTCAACCGCCTGCTCATAACCTTCCCGTTTCCGCCGTTTGAAGCCGGAGTCGTTAATTTGCTGTAAGCTGTTCTCATCCAGGCTTTCTAAGCCAATCAGCAGCTTACGGCAGCCCGACGGATATAACCGGTCGAGCAGCCAGTCCTTTTGGGCAACCGACACGTCGGTAAAGGCGTACCAGTCGCAGGGCTTCTCGTCGAAAAGGTCGAGCAGAACGCGGCTGAAAGCATCGTTAATAAAGAGGTTATCGTCGGTAAAAAAGAGAAAGGGACGGCGCCAAAGGGTATGGATCGCATGTAGTTCTCGCCGGATTTGCCCGGGATTTTTCCGTCGGATTCGACGGCCATAAATGGTGGAAGACAGACAAAACCGGCATTGGTGCGGGCATCCGCGCGAAAGCTGCACCGGCACGCTGCGGTAAGGATACCGCGCCGCCAAATCATAGCGCGGCACGGGCGAATCCTCCAGCGAGGGAGGGAGGGTACAGCGATATAGCCGGCCGACCCTTCCCAACGTCTCATCGCGCACAAAAGCTTTTACCGGCTCCTCGCCCTCCCCCACAAACACCACGTCGGCATGCGCCAAGGCTTCTCCCGGCAGCATGGTAACGTGCGGCCCGCCCATGAGAACCCTTGAGCCTTGGGAACGCAGAGCGTCGGCCAGGGCGTAAGCCTCGGGAGCCTGAGCGGTGGAGGGAGAAAGAAAAACGTCGTCGTAGTCGTACCGTGCCGGCGTCTCATAGGCAAGGTCTACATAATCGACCTCCCATCGCTCGGGCAGCATCGCGCCTACGGTGAGCAGCCCGAGATGAGGGGTGTTCCAAAGCCGTTCGCGGGAACGAAACTCGGCCATCCGGCTGTCGCACAGCGTGGGAGAGCCTCGAAACGGCAAGGCCAGCAGAAGAGCTTTTTTCATTGGTGCATCGCCTTTCATCATCTTGCCTGGACGGATCTTTGCTAAACAGAATATCCGAGGCTCTGACCACGGTGCCGCTTGTCCGTATCAGAGTATGGAAAACAATTCGACAACGGTATGGCGAATGGTGTCCGATACCACGACCCTTCCGGGTTGTGCAGCAATGGCTCCGAGATGGCAAAGCTTTCCCAACCCTATAGACCGCCAGGCGGATGTGTCCACTACAGGTTCCAGCTCTCCCAGCGTGCGGTGATACCGCCACAAAGTACGCCCAGTGCTGATATACAGCCAGCCATCGGCAGAAGCTGCCAGAGCAATGGGATTCCATTGTTCTCCCTCATCCAAGAGGATGGTACATCGCTCTTCACGCGGTGAATAATGCAGGATACGCCCGCGCCCGGTATCAGTCAGATATACCTCGCCGTCCTGGGTGCAAATTCCATACGGTTTGACGCAACAAATGTTTTTCACTACCTCACAGCCGCCCTGCATTGTCCGGTGGCAGACACGATTTTGCAAAAAATCGGTAAAGTAGACCTCTTCGCCGATTAAGGCGACGCTTCCTGGCAAAGACAGGCCGCCCGGAAGGGAGTCAGAAGTTACCGCCCGGTTCCACTTTCCCGCTTGCCAACGCCAGAGCGCGGGATTTCCCGCATCGGCCACCCACAGAGAATCCCGTCCGGCCGTCAGTGCCAGCGGCTTGGAAAACGGGGGTGGGCAGTCGCTGAATTTCTCTGCGGCACCCTGCCTGGTCAACCGGACAATTCGCTGATTGTTCATATCCGCGACCAGCAGCTCGCCCCGCCAGAATACCAGCCCGGAGGGGGCGCAAAGTCCCTGCTCCGGGCCAGCCAAAAGACGGGCCTCACACCTGGGAGTCATGACCGCAATAGCCCCGTACCAGAGCGGCAAAAGAGGCAATATCCTTGATTTTATCCATATTCAGGTCGCTGTCGTCGATTTCGATGTCGTAGGCTTCCTCAATCTCTACGAGAATCGACAGCGCCAGAATAGAATCAATGCCCAATGACAGCAGCGGAGTGTGAAGCTCCAGCGCGTCGATTTTCGATTGATCCTTGAGGCGGGATGCAATGATTTGACGAATCTTTTCTTCTATCGCAAGCTGTTCCATTCTTTCGTACCATACCATCCGGTTGTCAAAGGAGTCATAGTGTCTCTTGCCAACCGATAGCATCCTTTCTTTTTTATTTTGGGTACTGAAAAATAACGCAAAGATAACAATTTTAACTTAAGCTCTGTGGCCGGTCGATGCGGCAGAGGCGGTTGTTGGCTCCGTCGAGAAGATAGAGCGAGCGATGCGCGGCCAAGCCGTTGGGATTGGCTAGGGCATACCGCGCAGGGGAATACCCTCGCCCAACGCCCGGCCCCAGACCGCCCAGCAGGGTGGCAATGCGCCCACTCGGGGTAACGACGCGCACCGCGCTGTTGCCCGCATCGGCAAGGAACACATTACCCTGTGCATCGCCGCACACCGCCACCGGGCGACACAGTCCCGCCCATCGGGCGTCTCCCCCGTCCCCGCTGTACTCCGCCCTTC
>CABQCM010000010.1 GCA_902462665.1 uncultured Oscillospiraceae bacterium
GGTCAAAGGCGAAATAGCAGGTTGTGCGGGTGCGCAGGCAGCCCGGAACTTCCTCGCCGCCTGCCGTGATAACGCCTGCCGTATCAACGCCCGAGGGGGAAAGGCGCGCAAAGGCGCCCAGCACCGGCAGAGGCTCGCTTTGCCCTTGGAAGGTAAAGTAACCCACGATTTGGTATGGGTCGTCCGCCACAGGCAATCCTTGTGCGCTGCAGCCAAATAGCTCGTTGGTTACATCCGTGCCAAAGCCGACGATCAGACAACCTTTTTCGGCGGCGCGTTTGAGAGCGTCGGAACGCTCCGCGTCCATGCGGTCGCTGCCGACAAAGAGAATGTCTCCCTCGCCCGGCGTTCCATCCAGCAGCTCGCTGGGGGAGAGAGGACAGGAGGTAATGCCCATGTTTTTGAACATCAAGGGAAGATAGACGGAGGTGTAGTCCCGTCCACAAGCGTTGGCGGCCCGGTGAGCCGTCTCATCGTAATAGGTAAAGACTTTCATGATAATCACCATCCCTTTGCTATGCGGAGGGCAAAGGGTTCCTTTCTATCGGAGTTTGCGCCAGTTTCGGCAAAACCGAAGGGACTCAAAAAACGACGTGCAAAAAGTATTTTTACATTGCTCCCCGGTGTAAAGACGGGGAGAGGGCAGGCCGCCGCTCGAACGGCGGCCCGGAAATAGGGGGAGGTACGGCGCGCTTCGCCAAGTCCCCTATGTTTAAATGTTCAAGGTCTGGCAGCCGATGGCGGCGGCGCAGAAAACCAGACTAAAGACCTCCCGCAGGCGCAGGCGTTCCTTCAGGCGAACCCGGCCGATGGCCAAAGACAGCACGATGGACAGAGAGGTAATGATGGTAAACTGGGCGGCGGCGTTCATGTGGCTTGCCAGCAGGCTGATGGCGAAAAAGCAAACGCCGTTGCACGCCGCGATGCCAAGGGCGGGTACCGCCAGGGGGGAAGCGTTCTTGTGAAGCTCGGTCTTTTCCCCGCGCAGCGCGAACACGGACCAAAGCAGGCCCGAGAATACCGCGGCGGACAGGTAGGTGAAGAAGAAAAAGGAGCTTTCTCCCTCGCCGGGCATCTGATGCTGCTGAATCTTGATGGCAAAATCAATCAACCCGTTGCCAAACGAGGCGGCCAGCGCCAGCAGGATAGCGGAGAAGGGTGTTTTGCCCTCCTGCGAGCCACCCGCTCCAATGAGAACCACCACCGCAATGGCAATGACGATACCGGCAAATTGGAGCCAGCCGGTCTGTTCTCCCAAAAAGAGTACGGATAACAGAATGGGGAATACAAAACTCAGGTTGACAATGATCACCGAAAAGGAATAGGAATTTTGCTTCATGCTCTGCTGGAGAAAAAACGCACAGCCAGCCGAAGCGAGCCCTGCCAGAAGGGCGGGCAGCAACACGGCGGAGGAAAAATGAATTCCGCCGGTGAGCAGAGCTGCCACGCCAAACACCAGGGTAAGAGGAAGAAACCAGGCAATCGACACCAGCGCCGTTTCGGCTCGGCTTTTGGTATACTGGGAAACCCGTTTGTAAAAAAAGCTGCTTAGGCCGGAGCTAATGACAGCCATGGCCAAAAATAAAACATTCATCATTTCCTAAAATCAGGTACCTCAAGCAGCACGCCGCCCTGCTCGGACGACTGGGCTGCCAAAATCGCGGGGGCTGCCGTCTCCACCGCCAGATAGACGTCCAGAGGCGGGGTGGTATCGTTGATGATAGCGTCCACAAAGGCCTGGATGGGATAGAAGTCGGTGCCGCCGTGGGTCGCGTTGCGGATGTAATCGGGCGCATCGGGGTCACTGGTGCCCCAATGCTGGGTCTCCCATTCGCCGCCGGCGCGGTAGAGCTTCATGGTGTCGAGGGTGCTGCGGCTGGTCTCAACCGTGGCTTTGGAGCCCTTGATTTGGTACCAGTGAGCGCCCAGCTCGTTTTTGGGGCCGTAGGGGGCGGTGAAGCCGGCGCGCAGGGAAAAGATGACGTCGTCGGTGTTGTACATTAGGGCCGTCTGAAGGTCACGGGTTTGCAGCAGAGGATTGTCGTAGCTGCCCAGCCGGGTACCCTGGCAGGAAACCTTGGCAATGCGTCCGCCGGTGATGGAAAGCAGGGGGGAAAGCTCGTGCGGCATGTAGTAAATGGGGTTTTGGAAAGCGCGGTAACGCCAGGACATTTCATGGTCGGGGTTGGTATAATCCTCGGGAGTACGGGGATAGACCTGACGGCGGGTGTTTTTGTTGCGGAACAAATCCCATACCGGCTCATAATGCAGGTACTCGCCCTCGGCGTAGTAAATCTTGCCGAATTCGCCAGCCTGAGCCATTTTGCGCCACTGCTGAATGAAATTCCAGTAACGGGCCTGCTCGGCAAGCTGATATTTGGCGCCGGTTTTGCGCACGGCGTTGACCAGCTTCCAGCACTGATCGATGGTGAAAGCGGCGGGAACCTCGGTCATGACGTGGATGCCGCGGTTCATCGCGTCCACCGCGTAGTCAACCTGCTGGTCCGGGTCGCAGGCGATGAACAACGCGTCCATAGCGGCTCCGTTCATCATGTCTTCGTAGCTGGTGAAGACCTTGACGTCAATGCCATGCGTCGATTTGAAAAGGGCGGCCATTTCCTCCGCGCGGCCGGTCGCGTAGTCGGCAAAAGCGACAAATTCCAACTGGGGGTGCGCCACATAGCACTCGAGCAGGCATTGAGCCCGCGGTCCGAGGCCCAAAAAGCCGAGACGAATTTTTGTACTCATGATGAATCGTTCCTTTCTTTGACAAGAGGTTTGGCAAAGCGCTACAGCCTTGCTATGGTTTCAGTATAATCGTATTTGTGCCGGTTTCAATCTGATTTTAGACATTGAAAATACGAAATCGGTTAAACCCTTGGACAAACGGTCGATGGGACGGCCAGGGAATGGTTTTTATGGCGACATGTTCATGGATTTCTCCCTGTCTGGTGGAAACATAGCAATATGAAAAAAGCGAGACAGGCGAATGCATTCGGATGCCTGAGGGTCTTATGGACGGAAATCGGGCACCTCAAGCAGCACGCCGCCCTGCTCGGACGACTGAGCCGCCATAATGGCCGGGGCGGCCGATTCCACCGCCAGATAAACGTCCATAGGCGGGGTGGTGTCGTTGACAATGGCGTCCACGAAAGTCTGGATGGGATAGAAGTCGGTACCGCCGTGGGTCGCGTTACGGATGTGCTCGGGCGCGTCGGGATCAATGGTACCCCAGTGCCGCGTCTCCCATTCACCGCCGGCGCGGTAGAGCTTCATGGTGTCGAGGGTGCTGCGGCTGGTTTCGACCGTGGCCTTGGAGCCTTTGATTTGATACCAGTGCGCGCCCAGCTCGTTTTTGAAGCCGTAGGGGGCGGTGAAACCGGCGCGCAGGGAAAAGATAACGTCCTCGGTGTTGTACATCAGCGCCGTTTGGAGGTCGCGGGTTTGCAGCAGAGGATTGTCGTAGCTGCCCAACCGAGTGCCCAGACAGGAAACCTTGGCAATGCGTCCGCCGGTGATGGAAAGCAGAGGAGAAAGCTCGTGTGGCATGTAATAAATGGGGTTTTGAAAGGTGCGGTAGCGCCAGGACATTTCGTAATCGGGGTTGGAAAAATCCTCGGCGGTGCGGGGACAGACGGTGCGGTGGGTCTTTTTATCCCGCAGCAGCCCCCAAACCGGCTCGTAGTGCAGATACTCACCTTCGGCGTAGTAAATCTTGCCGAATTCTCCCGCGTTGGCCATATTGCGCCATTGCCGAATGAAATTCCAATAGCGGGCCTGCTCGGCAAGCTGGTATTTTACGCCGGTTTTGCGCACCGTGTTTACCAGCGCCCAGCATTGGTCCATTGTAAAGGCGGCGGGCACCTGGGTCATGACGTGGATGCCGCGGTTCATCGCGTCCACTGCGTAATCAACCTGGCAGTCAGGATCGCAGGCGATAAACAGCGCGTCCATGACGGAGTCCCGCATCATATCCTCATAGCTAGTAAATATCGGAATATGAATGCCGTGACGCTGGTGAAAAGCGGCGGCGACGTCCTGCGCCAGACCGGCGGCATAGTCGGCCAAACCAACAAATTCTACCAGGGGATGCGCGGCGTAACAGTCCAGCAGGCACTGTGTCAAAGCGCCTGCGCCCAGAATGCCAAGACGAATTTTGTGTTTCATTACAATCCTCCTCTGGTTTTGAGACTTGACAAGAAGAAAAGGTCTTGTTACAATTCCAGTATAATCGTATTTGGCGCCAATTCAATTCAACTTTAGACAATGAAAATACGAAATCGGTTAGAACACTGGACGCAGGGGCGGCTCGTTCGCCGGGAGGTACGGTCATGGAAGCATATCATTCGGTGCCGGTATATTCGCTGTTTTCGGTTCGCAGATTCTACAGTATTTATCATTTGACGTTTGGCAGTGATTATCGTTTTGAGGGGGAACGCCATAATTTTTGGGAGTTTAACTATGTCCTGCGAGGCAAAGCGGGCTGTACCTCGGGCGAGAATATTTATCGGATTGAAGAGGGGGACGCCATGCTGCAAACCCCCAATACCTTCCATAATATGTGGACCGACGACAACGAGCAGTGTGAAATGTTCATCGCGTCCTTTGACGGCTCAGGCTTTGACAACGGGCTTAAGGGGGGCAAATACAAGCTCAACGATGAGGAGCAGCACAGCATACAGGCCATCCTGCGGGAGCTGCCCCCGCTGTTTCGCGGCTATAACTGCACCGAATTTACGCCGTTGGAAAGCGTTTCTTCGCCGGGCGATGTGGGATATCAGATTATCAAGAGCCATTTGGAGCTGCTCTGCCTTTCGCTGTCACGGCGCGGGAAGGCCGCGCGGGGTACTCCCTCGTCGGACGAGCTGGCGCTTTGCTATGCGCGCATTTCCATGTTTTTGCGCGAGCACGTTGAGTCGGCGCTGACCCTCGACGATATCTGTCACGGGGTCTACGAATCGGCGGGAAAGATCAAGAGCATTTTTCGCCAGTTTACCGGCGGCGGTGTGATGAAATATTACAACCTGTTGCGCTGCGAACACATCATGGAGTTGCTGTCTGAGGGTATGACGGTGCAAAGCGTCGCCACACGGATGAATTTTTCCTCCCCCTATTATCTGTCCTACTTTTTTAAGCGGGAAACCGGCATGACGCCGCGTGATTACTGCAAGCGGGAACAAAAGTGACGCAGAGAATAATGCGCTTTTTCAACGCCTGTCCGCGCTGGCTTTACAAAAATTTTAATGGCGGCAAGGGACGTTTGGCAATGCAAAAGTTCTGGAAACAATGGACGATATCGCCACACGCCGCAGACAGCTCGCCCGATGTGCCGTCGGGGGCTGTCAGTGACCTACAAAGGGGGACATGGCGGATCGGCGCGTTATCCCTTGTTGAGCGGTGCTATGGATGAAAATTCACCGTCAGCCATTGCGGCGTGCTTGACATCAGAAGGCGGATTTGATATAATTCCTTTATATTTATGCCGCTTCTCTTTAAAGGCAGCCTATCGTTTGAAAAAGCGGGAAAAGCCGGCAGGCTTTTCCCGCTTTTTTATATAATAGTTGACGTTCGCGTGTAGGAAACGGCAAAAATGATTGAAAGTGAAAGCGGGATGAAAATGCTCTCTGTCTACCTTGAGCGTGTTCGCAGCGCCTCGCCGCTGGTACACTGCATTACCAATTACGTGACGGTGAACGACTGCGCCAATATTTTGCTGGCTTGCGGGGGGTCTCCCATCATGGCCGACGACCAGCGCGAAGCGGCTGAGATTACCGCGCTGTGCGCAGGGCTTGATATCAACATCGGCACTCTCAACGAGCGGACCATTCCTTCCATGTTCGACGCGGGGAAACGGGCCAATCAACTTGGTCATCCAGTGCTGCTTGACCCTGTGGGAGCGGGCGCGTCCGGGCTTCGTACCGACACAGCCCTCTCTCTTTTAGAGGCGGTACGCTTTGGGGTGATTCGCGGCAATGCATCCGAAATCAAAACCCTGGCGGGCAGCGGCGGAGCAACGAAAGGGGTGGACGCGGACGCAGCCGACGCGGTGCAGGAAAAAACGCTTGACGGCACCGTCGCAATGGCTCGCGCTTTGTCTCAACGCACAGGGGCGGTGGTGGTCATTACCGGCGCAGTGGATCTGGTGAGCGATGCGGACACGACCTATCTGGTGCGCAACGGTCATCCCATGATGGCGCGTATCACCGGCAGCGGCTGTATGCTCAGCGCCATGACCACGGCTTATCTCGCCGCCAATCCCGATCATCCGCTTGAGGCCGCGGCGGCGGCAGTGTGCGCTATGGGTCTATGCGGAGAGCTGGCCGCCGAGCGCACCTTGGCGCAAGGGGGAGGCAACGCCTCCATGCGCACGCACCTGATTGACGCGGTATGCAACCTGGATGGACAAATTCTGGACAAAGGAGCGAAGCTGGAACGCTATGAGGGAATGCAATGATATTCTGCGGCTGTACGCCGTGACCGACCGTGCCTGGCTGGGAGAACAGACTCTATGCGAGCAGGCCGAGCAAGCTCTGCGCGGCGGGGTTACCTTATTGCAGCTGAGGGAAAAGGAGATGCCGTTCGACCAGTTTTTGGCCGAGGCGAAGGAGATTCAGGCCCTGTGCGGCCGCTATGGAGTTCCCTTGATTATCAACGACAACGTGGAGCTGGCCATTCAATGCGGCGCGCAGGGAGTGCATGTCGGTCAAAGCGATATGGAGGCCGGCCATGCCCGGCAGCTATTGGGGCCGGACCGGATTCTGGGTGTTTCCGCCCGCACGCTGGAAGAGGCGCTGCGAGCCGAAGCGCAGGGGGCGGATTACCTGGGAGTAGGGGCCGTATTTTCCACCTCGACCAAGCTGGACGCTCAGGACGTTTCCTTAGAGACGTTACAGCAGATCTGCAAGAGGGTTTCCATTCCAGTGGTGGCCATTGGCGGCATCAGCGCAGGCAACGCACTGTCGCTGCAAGGCAGCGGCATCGCCGGTCTGGCGGTGGTATCCGCCATTTTTGCCCAGCCGGATATTGAAGCGGCGGCGCGCCAAATGCGCGTCCTGGCCGATCGGGTGGTGAAAGCATGAAGATTACCGGGGCAATTTTTGATATGGACGGTACCCTGCTCGATTCCATGGAAATGTGGGATAACGTTGGGCAGAATTATCTGCGCAGTCTGGGCCTCGAGCCGAGGGAGGGGTTTCGGGAAATCCTGCGACCGCTGAGTTTGCGCCAATCGGCTGAGTATATGCGGCAGGCCTATTGCATTGACCGCACGGTAGAGCAAATCATGGAAGATATTGACCGGGGGATCGAGCAGCGGTATTTTACCGATCTGCCTTTAAAGCCCGGGGTTCGCCAGATGCTGGAATGTCTGCGCCGCCGAGGAGTTCCTCTGTGCATTGCCACCGCCACCGACCGCTATTTGGTGGAAGCGGGACTGCGCCGAATTGGCATTCTGGATTATTTTGAATTTATTCTTACTTGTACCGAAGTTGGGGTGGGAAAAGACCAGCCTGACATCTATGAGACTGCGCTGCGCCGCTTGGGTACCGCCAAGGAAACCACCTATGTGTTTGAAGATGCTTTGTATGCTGTTGAGACGGCGAAACGAGCGGGCTTCCCCGTGGTGGGGGTGTACGATGAAAGCGCGTCGGCCATGACCGAGCGCATTCGCTCGCTTTGCGACCGGTTTGTGGTTTCGTTTGAACATTGGCAGGAATGCGAGTGAGCTGGGAAGCGAAAGGAGACGAAGCATGAAGACCGTTCTCACCATTGCCGGTTCGGATTCCAGCGGCGGAGCGGGAATTCAGGCCGACATCAAAACCATTGCGGCGCATGGCTTGTTCGCCACAAGCGCTATTACCGCGCTGACTGCGCAAAACACCACCGGCGTGGCGGGCGTAATCGACACGCCGGCCGAGTTTGTGGCGCGGCAGATGGATTGTATTTTTGAGGATATCCCGCCCGACGCGGTGAAAATCGGCATGGTGTCGAGCGAAAGCATTATTCGTGTCATTGCCCAAAAGTTGACCGAATATCGGGCTGCCCAGGTGGTTGTTGACCCCGTGATGATTGCGACCAGCGGCAGTCGGCTGTTGGGAGAAGGGGCCATGCGGGCGTTGATTGACTGTCTGTTTCCACTGGGAACGCTCATTACGCCCAATCTGCATGAGGCCGAGGCGTTGTGTGATTTTGCCATTGAGTCGCGCGGCGATATGCAGCGGGCGGCCGAAAGCATTGCTCATATGACGCAGGGGGCAGTGCTCATCAAGGGCGGACATCTGGACGGCGACGCCGCTGACTTGCTTTACGATGGAGACTTTCATTGGTACGAGGCGGCGCGCGTAGACAATCCCAATACCCACGGTACCGGCTGTACCCTGTCGTCCGCCATCGCCTGTAATCTGGCGATGGGCTTCCCGTTGCCGGAGAGTGTGGCCAGAGCGAAGGATTATATTACTGGCGCGCTCCGCGCGGGACTCAATCTTGGGCGTGGGAGCGGCCCGTTGCATCACATGTATCGGTTTTATCCGTAAACAAGAAAGCGTCGAGGGAGCCTCTCTGTATCGGCGTGAAACGGAGGGGAGAGTCGTCCTTGTTTGTCGGGTGCCCGCCTAACCGTTTTGGCCATCCCGTCAAGCTACTGTGTCTTTGAAAAGTCTAGAATGAATCATCCGTGAGGCAACGGAGGTGAAGCCGGACTGTGCGGTTAAAGCGCCGCACAGTAAGCTACAGGGACGCGTTTTCTTGTCAAGCGACCGTAAGATTGAAATAAAAAACCGTCCTGCGCAAAAAGCGTCAGAGCGGCTGAAGGGCAAGTAGAAAATCCATTTTTATTCAGAATTCGGTGAAAATTTTCCCAATAATTTAATATTCTTCGCTTGATAATCGATTCCAGGTATGCTATAGTATAATCGTTGATTACTGTACACCGAAACACCCCCTAGCGACAAAATATAGCTAGCAGGGGATTGTCATCGTTTTGTGCAAAAATAATATGTTGACGTGCAAATTGCAACATGCGTCGTTCCATATCGAATGATTATGGTATTAGTCGGATGATGGTAGGAATATGACGCTAACATACTGTCGCGAAAATGCGGAAATAAAATATGGTAGGTAGAATCTACCGGTTCGTGTCTAATGATAGTAGATTTTGGCTACTTTGTCAAGGGGGTAACGCCATGTTTTCTAAAAATATTTTTGCACAGCGTCTTAAGATGCTGCGCAAGTCCAGAAAATGCACCCAACTGACTTTGGCGGAACTGCTTGGCATTACGCGCACGCAAATCAGTGATTTGGAAAACGGCAAGACCTCGACCAGCATTGAACGCTTGTGTATGCTGGCAGATTACTTTAATGTGTCGATAGATTATCTGGTGGGAAGAACCGATCTGCCCATCGTGCTGACCGACGATTGCGTGGAGCTTTTTTCTCCCGAGGAGATGGAGCTGATTGAGAAACACCGCGGTAAAACAACGGAATAGACCGGAAAAAACACTAGGTAACCGTTCTGCATTTGCAGAACGGTTTTTTGCTGCGGCAATGCAAAACGCGCCGCACCTATAGAAATAAATATTGACTGATTTCGCGCTTTGAGATACGATTTTTACTAGCACAAGCCGCTGCCTAGCGGATATCGAAACCGATGTATAGTTTCTATCGCGCCGCCGCAAACTATCCTTGCAGACCATGCGAAAGGGTGATGATGAATGAAAAAGAAAAAGGCGGCTATGCCGGTAGAAAAGCAGGATCAGGAAGCTCTGTTTGAACACATCAACGCCGTAGCTTCCAGCACCGAGTGCACCGGACTAATGCCGACGCCAGCCTCGGATGTGGCGGAGCTTGATTCTTATACCGAAATTTATGATGTGCCGTTGACTGACATCCACAAGAATCAGTTTGAGGACGATACTCATTATCCGCACCGTCCCTGACATTGCAAAAGACTGCCGTATTGCAATTTCCTTTGTAAGAGAACGTAAGATAAGCCGCCGGTATGATGCCGGCGGCTTATTCCATATTTCACAGCTTTTTGCGATTGATCTGCGTCATAGCGCGGATGAAACAGAGACTTAAAGTGCGGTCCGAAGTCCGACGCTGTACTGCAGAATAAGCAGAGCGTCCCTCGCGTCGGGGCAAGCGTCGCCATTGACATCTCCCACCGCCTGCTCCACGGCACTGAGGCAGACAAGCTCTACCGAGTGCTGCAGTACAAGCAGCGCATCGGCGGCGTCAATGGATCCGTCGCCGTTGATATCTCCGCGCTGCCAATCACGGTCGGTCATCAGATACGCCATTTGAATCAGATTGCCGGCCGCGTCCGCGCAGGAAATCCAGAGCAAGGCCCCTTCCCGCGTGTCCACCGAGAAGGTCTCTGTCAGTCGGCTTTGCTGGCCGGTGTATAAAAGCGTATCGTTCACGCTGCAAATCATGCCGTAGGGCTGGTTGTCGGTAAAGTCGATGGTGATTTCACCTGGCGTGCCCTGCACCGGCAGGAGTCCGTCGATGTAGGGCGGAAGCCACTGCGCGGTGCTTGCCGAAAGTGGAAGGTGAACATCCGGTGGGGCCCAATCGGCATAATACGCACCGGAAAGACGCTCGGACTCCAAACCATCGGGGGCAATGGCTTCGATGGTAAAGGCCTGATAGCCTTCCTTGGATTCCAATTCGATATTCAGCAGAGTAGGATCGTCCGGCTCGGCGCTCCAATTCAAAGGAAGACCGTTTGCGTACCGAAGCGTCTGCGGGACAAAAGGACAGCGAGCTTGTATGCTCAGACGGCCGGTAGCGGCGTCGAATCCGGGGGTGTTCGCGCCAACGATCGTGGGCGGCGGCGTTACCCATGCCAAGGAAGAGGCTGCTGCAGGAGCATTCGAGACGGCCAGATCGTCCTTTTCGTTTGGAGAGAATGCGTCGGGTAGCCGCTCGGTGTAGACGTTTTCTTGTGCAGCCAAAGGGGCGCGGGTATCGACGATGAATGGGATCTCAATGGTTTGGGATGCAGTTCCGCCTTCGGAGATCAGGGTGATGTGCATGGAGTAGACGCCATCTTCCAGCAGCCGGTAACGGTCGGTCAAAGGGTCCCAAACCGTTCCGTCGAAAAACCACACGGTATCTTGCTCAAAATCAGGTTTTTCCAGCAGACTCTGACCGCGCAGATCGGTATAGCTGTCCTTCGGGGTGCCCAGACAGCGCATAATCTCGCTGACGCAGCGGCCGGAGTCGTCGTAAATCGCGTATTCTGTGCGCTGCGCGTTGCGAAGCTGATAATACAGCGGTGTGATCGCGTCGTTGTAGCCGTCTCCATTGGGGGACAGCACGGCGGTCTGGGTCAGAACAGGCTGATCGCTTTCTGGGGATAAAGAGCCGAACATGGGCGCATACTCTCCCGAGGTAATTGCCATCGGCTCCGCCCATTCGCCCGCGTAACCCAAATAAGGAATACTCAGATCGGGCGCGCCGCCGGTACCGCGCAGACTAAGATAGCCTTCCACATAACCACGGGTTCCGGCCTCCAGACACAGGGTAAACACTACAGTGGCCGTCTCGCCGGCTTGCAGCGTCACATCGCCGGTGGGCGGCTCCATTTGTGCTTTGAATAACTCCTGACAGGTCATGGAGGCAGAGCCGGTTTCTTCTGTCAGCACCGGCTGCCGAATCGCCTCATACGTCACGGGGGCGTTTCCAAAGTTATGCAGTGTGATGGGGATTTCGATGTTCCGGCCGTCGGATGTGTCGATTGCCCCCAACTCAACGGCAGCCAAACCGCTTGAGGAGATTGCCGTGACACGGCAGTCTCGCGCGGCGGCCAGGTCAAGAAGCCCGGCCCCCTGGCCTCGTATCGATACGGTTTTTTGCTGGGACGTCATCGGTTGGGCGGTATTCATCAGCAGGGCGTACAACCGGTTCACCCGCGCTTGACCTTCGGGCAGCAGACCGACGGTCTCCAGCGACTGCGCCAAGGC